>JBAQWH010000275.1:0-8412 GCA_049298815.1 Thermoanaerobaculia bacterium
CCGCGACGCTCCGAGGCCGCGGGGAGGATCAGGGTGTCCGGACTCGCGGTGTCGATGACGGCGACTATTTCACGGCCGTCGACGTCGACCGTTACCGAGGGCGCTCCGTCGAACGGATAGAGCGACATGTACCCCGAATGAATGCCCGCCTTCTGGTAGGTCAGGAGGCCGGCACGGTAGTCGAGGGTCACGGCATGGTTGCCCCACACATCCGCGCCGATGATCCCGTCGGCCACGCCCTCGAGATCGGTTCTGAGCGGTGAGAAGCGCAGCGCCTGTTTTTCGCTGAGTTGGATGGAATGAGTGCGGAGCGCTGTGCCGAACGCCGGATCGAGAACGCTGCGCGGCGCAGCCGACGCGAAGAGGAACCGACCCTCGCGGCCGTCGACAGCGAGGCTCGGCAGGTACAGGAGATTCTTCTCGATCGAGAACACCAGGTTGACCTCATCGCCGACCGGCTCACGCGCCCAGGGGACCATCGAGGCGCAGCCGGTCAGGAACAGGGCAACGGCGAGCAAGGCCAGGGAGGCTGTTCGTTTCACGCGGTACATATACGTGATTCCTCCAAACGCAGGTTTCGCGCCGGATTGCATGAGTCCCCGAATGGGCCGGTTTATCCGGATTCGAATGATGGTTATTGGTTGATCAGGATCGGCCTGTTGCCTATTGTCATCAATCACTTAGAATGCCGCATCGTGCGGCGATCCTGGATCCGGTGGTTCCCGATTCTCTGTGTGGCGAGCGTCTCGATCGCAGGCTGCGCCACCGGCCTGCAGCCCTTTCCCGATGCGTGGGTGGCCGAGGCGCCGGCCGATATCCGCTCAGTCCGGTTTGCTGCGGACGGGACAGTCCTGCCCTCCGATGTCGACCGGCCGGGACGTCTGGCGGACGGGGCCGCCACCCTGACTCCGCTGGAGGGGGGAGTGGCGATCGCGCATGCCGGGACTGCGGTCAGCCCCCGGTTCGCTGCGGTCGACTCGCTCGACCTCTCCGAAACGCGACAGGAGATCGTCTTCTCGGCGCAGAGGGAAGGGGACTTCGACATCGGACTCGTCGCGACCAGCGGAGGCGACGTGACCTGGCTGCCGGACGACCCCACGGACGAGGTCGCCGTGCAGTGGGCGCCCCGCGGCCACAAGGTCAGCTACGTGATCCGTGCCCCGGGCGGCGACGTCATCCGGACGCTCCACATCCCGACGTCGTTCCAGTTCAGCATCGACTTTCCGTGGGCCCATGTCACCGACGTCGCCTGGGACGCCGCTGCCGAGCGGCTGGCGGTGGTCCTGTCGTCCCCGGACGCCTCCGCGTGCGTCGAAGTCGTCCGCTACGAGGGGACCGAGCGGCGCGTTGCCGTCAAGCCACGGGTGACCACACGACTCACGGTCGAGCCGCTGGCCGGCGGTCTGCTGCTTCGTCCGTCGGACCTGGCCTACGACGCACGGCTTCCGCTGGTGGTCTGGGAGAGTCCCGTCGTGAACGAGTGGAGTGCCGCTCGTGCCGCTCTTGTTCAGGAGTCGCGAGTTGCCTGCCTCGTGCTGCCGGTGGCCACTGCGGCCGCGGTCGAAACAGCGATGCAGATGCCGTGGGTCGACCGGGAGCACGTGTTCACCGTCGGTGCGGCGAAATCGCTGCCGTCCAGCGTGCCGGTCACGGCAATCGTTGGGAGTGAAGCGGTCCCTGCGGGCCGGTACCTGAGAGAGGGTGCCGTCGTGAGTGTTTCACCCGCTGTCGTACAATCGTTTGCCGCCGCGTTTATCGCAGAACAGCTGAAGAGGACCTCGCCACCGAATGGCAGCAGCCGATGAGACCCAGAAAAAGTCGACGAGCCGTGAGTATTACGAAGCGCTGCTGATCGCAATCATCTTCGTCAATTTCGCCCGTATCTTCGTCTTCCAGGCCTTCAAGATCCCGACGGGGTCGATGGAAGACAACCTCAAGATCGGCGACCACATCATCGTCAACAAGTTCATTTACGGGCCGCGGCCGGAAGGCGCGCTGGCGAAGCTCTTCCCGCTGCGCGACGTGGAGCGCGGCGACATCGTCGTCTTCCGCTTCCCGCTGCAACCCGACACCGATTTCGTGAAGCGTGTGGTCGGGATGCCCGGCGACGTCATCGAGATCCGGGACAAGAAACTCCTGCTCAACGGGGAGACGCAGGACGAGCCGTACGTCCTGTTCGACGACCCGCAGATCTACCCGAACGAGCCTGCGCTCCCGGAACCGTACCGCTCGCGCGATCAGTTCGGCCCCTACACGGTTCCTCCCGATTCGTATTTCGCGATGGGAGACAACCGCGACCGGTCGAGCGACTCTCGTTACTGGGGTACGGTTCCACGCTCGCTGATCAAGGGGCGTGCGTTCATGGTGTACTGGTCGTTCGAGGGAGAGCCTCCGCCACCGGACAGCCCCCCGGTCGAGCGGATCAAGGAACTGGCGAACGTCGTCATCCACTTTTTCGATCGGACGCGCTGGCGGCGAACGTTCTTCATCGTCGACAGCAAGTATCACTTCACGCCAGGCGTGAGCTCCTATGGCAACGAATGAGCGGGAGGATCCCGCGGCTGACGATGCGTCTGTGAGCGCCTACGGCGAGGCGCAGGTCATCGACCGTAGCGGTCACAGCATCTCGCGACGCCGGATCCCGGAAAACGTCCTCAAGGTTCTCTACCGCCTGCACCGCAGCGGATACCGGGCGTATCTCTGTGGCGGGAGCGTGCGCGACCTTTTGATGGACCGCACGCCGAAGGACTTCGACGTGGCGACCGACGCGCATCCGGCGGAGGTGCGGCGTCTGTTCCGCAACAGCCGGATCATCGGACGCCGCTTCCGCCTGGTGCACATCATCTTTCAGGACCAGATCGTCGAGGTGGCCACGTTCCGGCGCGAGCCGGAGCGGCAGGAAGACGCCGAAGAGTTCCTGATCACCGACGACAACACGTTCGGGTCGCCGCTGCAGGACGCGCGGCGCCGCGACTTCACGATCAACGCACTCTTCTACAACATCGACGATTTCACGGTGATCGACTACGTCGGCGGTCTCGACGACCTGCGCGACGGCCACGTGCGGGTGATCGGCGAGCCGGACCTCCGGTTCCGGGAAGATCCGGTCCGGATGATGCGCGCCGTGGAGTTCGCGTCACGGCTCGACTTCGACATCGAGCCAGCGACGTGGGAAGGGATCCGGCGGCACCGTGCCGAGATCCTGAAGGCCTCGCCTCCGCGCGTGTCCGAGGAGATCCTCGAACTGCTGAGGCGCGGGTGGTCCCAGGGGGCATTCCGGCTGATGGTCGACAGCGCGCTCATCGAGCCGCTGCTTCCCGAGGTCTACGGCAACGTCATCGGCGAGCGCGCGCCCTTTTTCTGGAAGATGCTCGAGGTCCTCGACCGGACCGTGCAGGCGGGGAGCAAAGTCTCCGACGCGGTCCTGCTGTCGGTGCTTCTCCTGCCGTGGATCGTCTCCGAGATCGAGGCGGAAGAGGAGCGGCGCGAGGGTCGGATGAAGATCGGCGACGTTCTCGTCTTTCTCCGCGACCTGATCCAGCCGCTCTGCGCGCGCATGGCCCTCCCCGCAGGCACGCGCCATCAGATCGAGCAGGCACTCGAGACCTTCTGGCGCCTCCTCGAAGCCCCATCCGAGCGGCGGGCGCAGTTCCGCGCGGTGTCGCGCGAGCCCTTCAACGACGCGCTGGGGCTGCTCGAGATTTACGCACTCTCGTCCGGCCGCTACATCGACGTCTTTCGCCAGTGGCAGCAGTTCGCCACGCGCGCCCGGCGCGCACAGGAAGAGGCTGCGCCGCCCACGCGCAAACGCCGGCGGCGTCGTTAGTGGTTAGTCGTTAGTGGCTAGTCGTTAGTGGTTAGTCGTTAGTCGTTAGTAGCTGACCACTGACCACTGACCACTGACCACTAACGACTAACCACTAACGACTAACGCGATGTCCTCCACCTACCTCGACCACCACGCCACGACGCCGTGCGACCCTCGCGTGGTGGAGGCGATGCTGCCGTTCTTCACGGAGCACTTCGGGAACGCCGGCTCGCTCACGCATGCCCACGGCCGGAAGGCGTCGAATGCAGTGGAGGAGGCGAGGGTCGCGGTCGCGAGGTTCTTCGGTGTCCTTCCACCCGAGATCCTCTTCACCGCCGGTGCGACCGAGTCGAACAACATCGCCCTCGCGTTTCTCGGATCGGGCGATCACGTGATCAGCGCGAAAGGCGAGCACAAGTCGGTGCTCGCCCCGCTGGAGCGGCTCGAGCGCGCGGGGGTAGAGGTGACGCTGCTGACTCCCGATCGCGAGGGGCGGATCTCCGCGGATGGCGTCGCGAAGGCGATCCGGCCGCACACGCGACTCGTTTCGGTCGAGGCCGCCAACGGCGAGATCGGGACGATCCAGCCGCTCGGGGCGATCTCGGCGGTCTGCCGCGCGCGCGGTGTTCTCCTGCACAGCGACGTGACTCAGGCGGCCGGGAAGATTCCACTCGACTTCCGCGACCTCGATCTGGCCTCGTTCTCCGGACACAAGATTTACGGACCGAAGGGGATCGGAGGGCTGTTCGTCCGCCGCGGAATCCGGGCCGTTCCGGTCATCGTGGGTGGTGGCCAGGAGCGGGGGATTCGCTCCGGCACGGTGAACGTTCCGGGCGCGGTGGGACTCGCGATGGCGCTGCGCATCCGCGGCGACGAGATGGAGTCCGAAGCCCAGCGTCTCGCCGTCCTGCGAGACGAACTGCGCGATCGTCTTCTCGAATCGATCCCGGATGCTTCGGTCAACGGGCCGCGGGAGTTAAGATTGCCTGGCAATCTGAACGTCAGTTTCGGACGTGTCGAAGCCGAATCACTCCTTCTTGCCATGAAGCGTTTCTCGCTGTCGACCGGATCGGCCTGCAGTTCCGGGCAACGCGGGCCATCCCATGTGCTGAAGGCGATCGGTCTCAGCGACGAACTGGCGCTAGGATCGATTCGGATCGGGCTGGGGAGAGCGAATACGCTGGAGATCGTCGGGCCGCTCGTCGACGACCTGGAGCGCGCTGTCCGGCGGCTCAGGGAGATCTCGCCGCCATGACCCTCCGCGAAAGCATCCTCCTCGTGGATCACTCCCGGACCACCCTCGTCTTCGAGGAGAGCATCCTGCGGCGGCGCGACGCCGTGATCATGACTGCGGTCGCCGGCTCGGAAGGGCTGTCGAAGGCGCGCGACGCGCAGCCGGGGCTCATCATCTTCGGCTACGACCTCTTCGACATGGCCGCGCCGGAGTTCTGCAGCGCGATCCGTTCGGACGAGAAGACCGCCGAGATCGCACTTCTCCTGATCTGCGACCGCGATGCGCATCATGAGCGGGAGGCCTGTCTCGCAGCGGGGGCCAACGACGTCGTGTTCCGGCCTTTGCAGAGGGCCGAGCTCGACCAGAAAGTCGAATCGCTGACGCGGATCCCGGTGCGCCGATCGCTGCGGACGATCGCGAAGATCGAGGTCTCGCTCGAGCGCGGAGGCCGCTTCATCCTCGGACGGACGTCGAACATCTCGGCCGGCGGCATGCTTCTGGAGCTCGAGCGGACCCTTCCGCAAGACACCCGTGGCGTCGTCCACTTCTACCTTCCCGGCGATCCGGTTCCCCTCAACCTCGACGTCGAGATCCGGCGCGGGGACATCTCCGGCTCGGCGGCACGTTACGGCCTCGAGTTCATGGCCATGTCGGATCAAGACCGCATGCGCGTCGAGCAATACGTCTACAGGCTCCGATCCCGCGACACCATCTGATGAGCACTCTCGAGACCATCGAAACCGCAGTCCGAGCGGTGAAGCAGGACGACTTTCTCCGCGCGCTCACGATCTTCCACGACATCTATGGAGCCGAGGGCGCCGTTCCTTCGCAGTCGCCGCGGGCCGCCGCCGGCCTGTCGTATTTCGGCCTCTGCGTGGCGCTCGTCAACAAGAAGTACAAGGACGCCATCGATCTCTGCCGGCGCGCGATCGAGCTGGAGTTCTACAACGGTGAGCACTACGCGAACCTCGCACGGGTCTACGTCGCTGCCGGCAACCGCAAGAAGGCCATCGAAGCGATCGAGTCCGGTTTGAAGGTCGCGTCCGAGGACGGGTACCTCCTCTCGGTTCGGGACCAGATGGGGGTGCGTGCGAAACCGGCGGTCCCGTTCCTCGACCGTGCGAATCCGATCAACGTCAGTTTCGGACAGGCGCGGCACGCCAAGAAGGCCCGGGAGACGAAGAAGGACGAGTCCGAGGACTGAGGGTTCGGTCCTGCGGCAGCGCCTGACCGCCGGTCGAGGGGAATCCTCCTCCGCGCCGGCGGCGCGGTACCCTTCCAGCGCATGAACTGCTACGTACTCGTCGGCGGCCGATCGAGCCGGATGGGACGCCCCAAGCCGGAGCTGTTCCTCGATCGGATCGTAGCGGCGGCGCGGCCGGTCTCTGCGAAGGTGGTCGCCGTGCAGCGCCTGGCGGGTGAAGCGGCACCGATCGCTACGATCTACGAGTCGGCGCATGAGCACGACGGTCCGCTCTTCGGGATCGAGCGCGCGCTGGAAGATGCAACCAGCCGCTGCCTCATCGTCGCGGTCGACTATCCGCTCGTCACGACCGAGCTGCTGGGCTATCTGGCGGCCGCCGCTCCGGACTCACCGATGGTGGTCCCGATCTGGCGTGGACGTCCACAACCGCTCTGCGCGATCTATGATCCGGCGATCCTTCCGCTGGTGCGCGAGCGGATTGCGAGCGGAAGGCTGTCGCTCGGAGGCTTGATCGACGAAGTCCCGGCGACGATGATCGCGGAAGAGACCTTGCGGGCGCGTTTCGACGGCGAGCTGCTGCTCAACGTGAACACGCCCGCGGAGCTGAATGAGGCGGAGGCGCTGTATGGGAAGTGATTTCTCTCACCTGGACGACACCGGCGGGATCTCGATGGTCGACGTCGGCTCGAAGCGGTCGACTGCGCGCGAAGCGGTCGCCGTAGCGACCGTGCGGATGTCGCCGAAGACACTCGCCAAACTGGCGGCGCGTGCCCTGCCGAAAGGCGACGTGCTGACGACCGCGAAGGTCGCAGGTGTCCTCGCCGCGAAGCAGACCCCGACGCTCATTCCCCTGTCGCATCCGATCGCCGTCGAGTCGGTCGACATCACCTTCGACCTCGATGCCGCGGCCGGCACGATCGAGGTCCGCTCGATCGTCCGCTGCGATGCGAAGACCGGCGTCGAGATGGAAGCGATGACCGCGTGCGCGATCGCAGCCCTCACGATCTACGACATGTGCAAGAGCGCCGAAAAGGGCATCACGATCGACGCGCTCCAGCTCGTGCGGAAGACGGGGGGGAAGTCGGGGACGTGGGAGAGATAGAAAGAAATGCGAAGTGTGAAGTGGGAAGTGTGAAGTAATAACAGGACACATAAGGATTATCCTTTTTCACACTTCACACTTCACACTTCACACTTCACACTTCGCTTTATGGCTGCTGCGCCCAGGCGGGCTGCTGAGGCGTGGGCGGCCTCGCAGGGTTCGCGGCTTCGGCGGCCTGTTTGTCGGCCGTCACGAGCTGCTTGCGGATGGTGCCGAGGATGCGTGCGTCGGTCGCGATTGCGAGGTCGACCAGACGCGTGCGGTCGCGGAACCCGGTGAAGGCGATCACGAAGCGGTCGATTCTGAACGCGACCGTGCGGCCGAGGTAGCGGTCTTCGGCGGTGAAGTTGTCCTCGCCGAGGTTCGGGATCGGGTCGAGGAGCTTTCCGTTGCGCACGTAGAGATCGCGGTAGGCCTTGATGATGCGGTCGGCGGCCGCCTTGTTGGCCGCGGGGATGATCAGGCCCCAGATCGGATCAGGACCGCCGTCGAACGCCGCCATGAACGAGTTGCCGAGGAACGCCTGCCCGAACGCTTCGTCCGCCGAGTAGCGTTCGGTGTTGGGGACGCGGGAGTCGGTCGGGAAGAAATTGAAGACGGCGGGCTTCGACGGGGCAGGGGGCATTCGTTCCGCGACGAACGCGGTGAGCCGCTGCAGCGCAGCGCCCGAATCGGCCGCGCCGCCACCGGTGACGCGGACGTAGAACGGACCGCGCCACAGATGCACCGAGTGCTTGCTGACGAACGCTTCGTTCTCGATCGGGATGAACTGGATGGGGCCCAGCTTGCGAACGGAGTACGCGCCGAACGCTTTGACGAAGTCGGGGAAACGGAAGATCTCCACCGTCGCGAAGCCGTTCGACCCGGGGGCCGTGTACTTGCCTGCGGTCAGGTCGACGACCTCGTAGCGGAGGAAGTGGGACGCGTCGGACCCGACGTGTTGCGCGATGCTCGTGTTCGGGACGACGATCGGATCTTCTTCGAGCCGCCAGCCCGGAGCCTCTTCATGCCTCGGCAGGAACTGCAGGCTGGGGGAGTCGATTGCGGCGAAGTCGACCTCGGCC
>JBAQWH010000276.1:0-1875 GCA_049298815.1 Thermoanaerobaculia bacterium
GCTCCGGGCCGCGGAACGGTCGAGCGCGGAGCGCGACCTCGCGCGGAACGAGCGCGAGACGATCAAGGGCGAGATGACCGAGCTTCAGCGGCGCATCGAAGCGGCGCAGCAGGCGCGCGCGGTCGCCGAGACGCAAGTGGTCGAAGCGGAGAAGGCGGTGCTCGCGCACCAGTCGTTCGTCGAGGCCTCGAAGAAGCAGCTCGAAGACCGCTTCGCCGCGCTTGCCAACGCCACGCTCAAATCGGTCGGCGACCAGCTCCTGCAGCTCGGCAAGACGCAGTTCGACGGCTCGAAAGGGGAGATCGTCCAGTCGCTCGAGACCAAGCGCGCCGAGATCGAGACGCTCCTCACTCCGCTGCGCGAAATGGTCGAGAGCTACCGCGGCGAGCTCGTGAAGAGCGAACAGGTTCGCAACGAGGTCTACGGCGGCCTGCAGGAACAGATCCGCTCGCTGCTGATCGCGCAGGAAGGCGCGCAGCGCGAGGCGGCGCGCCTCGCCACCGCGTTCCAGTCGCCGACCGTCCGCGGCTCCTGGGGCGAAGTCACGCTCCGCCGCTGCGTCGAGATGGCCGGCCTGAGCGAGTACTGCGACTTCTTTACCCAGGAGACCTTCTCGTCGGAGGAGGGGAGACGCCTGCGTCCCGACCTGATCGTCCGTCTGCCGAACAACCGGGTCATCGCCGTCGACTCGAAGGCCCCGACTGGCGATTACGCCGCAGCCTCGGAGGCCGCAGACGACGAGCAGCGCCGCATTCTTCTCACCGCGCACTCGAAGAACCTCAAGCGGCACATCGAAGCGCTCAGCCGGAAGGAGTACCAGGCGGCGGTCGGCGAGGGCCTCGACTTCACCGTCATGTTCCTTCCCGGCGAGCACCTGCTGTCCGCTGCGCTCGTGACCGACCCCGAGCTCTTCGAGTTCGCCGTGCAGCGGAAGGTGTACGTCGCGTCGCCAACCGTGCTCCTGCCGCTCCTCCGCGCCGTGCAGGCCGGGTGGAAGGCGGAGAAGACGGAGGAGAACGCGAAGAGAATGCACGACGCAGCGGTCGAGCTCTTCCAGCGTTTCGTCGTCGTGATGGAGCACCTCGCGGGCGTCGGAGACCAGCTCCGCAAGACCGTCGAGTCGTACAACCGGGTCATCCGCTCTATCGACTCGCGTCTCTGGCCCAAGGGTCAGGAGCTCCAGCAGATGGCGGGCAGCGGCAAGGACCTCGGGGAACTGAGACAGGTCGACACCCTTCCCGCCGAGTCGACGAAGCTGCGCCTCGCCATCCAGGCCCCCGACGACGAGCCGATGCTGGTGCCGTGAGAAGAGTGAAGAGTGAAGAGTGAAGAGTGAAAGCGCGGGGCGCGTGACGCGGCTTCAGTGTCATCCTGAGCCGCCGATGCCCCGGAGGGGCTGAGGACGGCGAAGGACCCCCCGTATTCGTGTGCCGATCGTGAGGGGACCACCGCCCTCCCGCGCCTGTGGGCAGGGGGTCCTTCGCCGCGCTTCGCTCCTTCGTCGCTACGCCGGCTCAGGATGACACTGAAGGGCCGCATGACACTGAAGGGCCGCGCTCTTCACTCTTCACTCTTCACTCTTCACTCTTCTTCTCCTATACTCCCGACCCATGAATCGCCGCAGGCCTTTCTCCCAGGAGAACGAGACGACCCGCCACATCCCGGTCGGCTCGTGTCTTTGGCTCCGCTGAGCCGCTCTCCGATCCTTCCTCGAACGTCCTCCCCCCAACACCTGATCCGTTGACCGTCGCTCGATGGCGATGGCGCAGCTGCGTCTCGGCTCGCTGACCGTCCATCCCGCGAACGCGAAACGGAGAACGTCATGAACCGCTTCATCGAGAAGCTCTGCTGTCTCTTTTCTTTCCTCAACAGTCC
>JBAQWH010000277.1:0-2630 GCA_049298815.1 Thermoanaerobaculia bacterium
CCGCTTCCCGCGATGAACTGCTCGCCTTCCTGACGCGGGAGGCCGTCATCGACGGTCACGTCGACCGCGACCAGCTGTTCCGCTCGATCCGCGATCGCGAGGACGTCTGCTCGACCGCGGTCCTCGCGGACGCTGCGTTCCCGCATCCGACCGACCCACGTCCCTTCCGCTTCTCGCGCAAGCGGGTGCTGCTCGCCGTCCTGCGCGAGCCGCTCGATTTCCTCGATCCGCACCGCCACGAGCCGCGCGTCGTCGCTGCGATCCTCGCCCGCTCGGTCCAGGGGCAGCTCCTCGCCTACTCGCGCGCCATCAAGCTGTTCGCCGATCCGGCGCTCGTCGACCGGCTGCAGGCGGCCGAGTCGGCGGACGATGCGATCCGGGTGATCGCCGACGCCGAGGCGACACTTCCCGGACCGGGACTGAGGGAGGAGCCGTGAAGCTGACGATCGCTGAAGCAGCATCGCTTCTCGCGACGCCGGAAGATCGCGTGTACGAGTGGATCGAGACGGCCGAGCTGCCGGCGCAGAAAATCCGCGGGCAGTACCGGATCAACCGGACCGACCTGCTCGAGTGGGCGACCGAGCACAGCGTCGGAGTCTCGCCTCGCGCATTCCGCCAGCAGAAAGCGACGCCGTCGCTCGCCGAGGCCCTTCGCGCCGGCGGGACCCGTCACCTCGTGGAAGGGACCGACCTTCCCTCGGTCATCCGGAACATCGTGACGCAGCTGCCGATCGGTGACGATGACGACCGGGAGATGCTGCTGCAGATCCTCCTCGCGCGGGACGCGCTCGGGGTGACGCCGGTGGGCGACGGGATCGCGATCCCGCACGTCCGGACGCCGATCATCCTCGCGCCGTCGGATGCGGTGCTCGCGTTGTCGTTCCTTACGACGCCGCTCGACCTGCAGGCACCGGACGGGCGGCCGATCGACACGATGTTCCTGCTCATCTGCCCGACGATTCACGTGCACCTGGCGATGCTCGCCAAGCTCGCCTACGGGCTGAAGGACGAGACGTTCCGCGCGGCCGTGCGACGGCGTGCGAGCGGCGACGAGATCGTCCGGATCGCGGAGTCGCTCGAGGACGCGTTTTGATCCAGGAAGGTCGCAGAGCGTGCTGATGCTCGTCGTGCTCGCCGTCGGACTGCTCACTCTGAGCGGGCTGCCTGCGCTCTTCACGCGCAGCCGTGCGGGCGAATACGCGAGCGTCGTCCTCGTGCTCGCCGGCGCAGGCGCCGGACTCACCGGCGCGCTCTCCACGCTCACGACCGGTACGACGGCCCGCGCTGCCGCCGAATGGAACCTCCCGGGCGCAACGCTCGCCCTGCGTCTCGACCCGCTCGCCGCCGCCTTCCTCCTCCCGATCTTCGTCCTCGGCGCCCTCGCGTCGGTCTACGGACTCGACTACTGGCCGGCGCACGAGCACGCCTCGGCAGGGCGCGTCCGCGCGTTCACCGGCGTGCTGCTCGCCGGGATGGCGACGGTCGTCGTCGCGGCGAACGGCATGCTCTTCCTCGTCGCGTGGGAAGCCATGGCCCTCGCGGCGTTCTTCCTCATTGCGGCCGAGGATGAGGACGTCGAGGCGCGCGGCGCCGCGTGGCTCTACCTCGTCGCGACTCACATCGGCACGCTCCTCCTCTTCGCTCTCTTCGTCGTGATGCGTGCAGAACGCGGGACGTTCCTCCTCGGCCCGCTCTCCTCGCACACCGGTACACTCACGAGCTCGATCGTGCTTCTCCTCGCGGTCGCCGGCTTCGGGTTCAAGGCAGGCATCGTCCCGCTGCACTTCTGGCTGCCGGGGGCACACGCCAACGCGCCCAGCCACGTCTCGGCGATGCTGTCGGGGGCGATGTTGAAGGTCGGCGTTTACGGGATCATCCGCGTAATCCTGTTCCTCCCCGATCCGCAGCTGTGGTGGGGCGGCCTGCTCATCGTTCTCGGACTGACGAGCGCTCTCGTGGCGATCGCACTCGCGATCGGGCAGTCGGACGTGAAGCGCACGCTCGCCTACTCGAGCATCGAGAACGTCGGCATCATCACCGTCGCGATCGGGCTCGGCATGATCGGCCGCGCGACCGGCCTCCGCTCGCTCGCGATCCTCGGCTTTGCCGCCGCGATCGCTCACGTCTGGAGCCACAGCCTCTTCAAGGGCCTCCTGTTCCTCTGCGCCGGATGCGTCGTTCACGCGACCGGCACGCGGAGGCTCGACCACCTCGGCGGCCTGCTTCATCGGATGCCGGTGACGGGAGCCCTCTTCGTCGTCGGGGCGGCCGCGGCGAGCGCTCTACCGGGACTCAACGCCTTCGTCAGCGAGTGGATGCTCTACGTCGGGCTGATCGGCGAAGCGCCGCGCGGCAGCGTGACGGCGCTCGCGGCAGCGGTGATCGCTCTCGTCGGCGCGCTCGCCGTCGCATGCTTCGTGCGGCTCACCGGGGCGATTTTCCTCGGCAGCCCACGAAGCGATTCTGCCGCCACCGCACATGAAGCCTCGCTGCTGATGCGCGGCCCGATGGTGTTGCTCGCGATCGCCTGCATCGCGCTCGGCGTCTTTCCTGCTGCGATCGCCGGCGCCCTCGAGACGATCACAGGCGCCCCCGGCAGCCTCACCCCGCTGCTGCGGGGACTCGGGTTG
>JBAQWH010000278.1:0-4493 GCA_049298815.1 Thermoanaerobaculia bacterium
GCCCTGAACACCATCCCGTCGAGACTCGCAGACGACTACGACCGGGCCGAGCTCGCGTACTGGCGGGCCCGGGCGCTCGAGGAGAGCGATCCCCCGTCTGCGTTCCAGAGCTACCTCGCCGTGCTCCGCTCGCCCGTCCCGACGCACTTCGCGTATTTCGCACGCCAGCGGCTCGACGCCGAGTCGATGGCGCCGAAACTGACGCGCGAGCTCGAGGTGCGCGAGGCGCAGGTGCGGAACCTGGTCGAAAAGAAGCAGTTCGACCTTGCGCGTCGAGTCCAGACCGACCGCGTGCTCCTCTCCTCGCGCGACCATCCGAAGCAGCTGAACGTCCTTGCGTCGATCTACCGGGAGATCCCGGCGTACCGCGCGGTGCTCGGCCTCGAGCCCGATGCGCTGCCCCGCTTTCCGCTCGAGTCGGTGGATCCAACCGACGAGGGCTCGCGGGCGACGCTGCTCATGGCGATGGGGCTCCACGAAGAGGCGGCCGGCGAGATCCAGCGGCGATGGGACCTTCGCCCTGCCCGCGCCGCGCTCACCCGATCGTCGGCGCTCAACCTCGCGGGGGCGTCACGCGAGTCGATCTACGCGGTCGAGGTCCTGATGAAGCAGGTCCCGGACGATTTCGTTCCGGAACTTCTCCCGGTCTCCGTCCGGCAGTTGCTCTACCCGCGCTACTTCTACGACTTCATTGCGGCGGATTCGGATCGCTACGAAGCCGATCCGAGGCTCGTCCTCTCGATCATGCGGGAGGAGTCGCGGTTCAATCCGCGCGCGAAGTCGGCGGCCGCCGCGCGCGGCCTCCTGCAGTTCATCATCACGACCGCGCGCGACATCGGACGCTCGGTCGGCCTCGTCGACGTCGATCCCGAAGACCTCTACGACCCCCGCGTGATCATCCGGCTCGGCGCCAGGTACGTCGCCGAGCTCCTCGAGCAGTTCGGCGGAAACCGGTATCACGCCGCGGCCGCCTACAACGCGGGGCCGAAACAGGTAGCGCTCTGGTCGCGCCTCCAGCCGGCGCCCGGCAACGACTACTTCCTGACCGCCATCAACTTCGACGAGACGAAACACTACGTCCGCAAGGTGATGAACTCCTACGCGAAGTACGGCGAGATCTACGGGAGCGAGGGGCCGACGGGAGGGCTGCGGGCGGAGCCCTAATGAAGTGTGAAGTGTGAAGTGTGAAGTGTGAAGTGTGAAAAAAGGCAGCGTGAACTTAAATTGCAGGTTTCTTTCACACTTCACACTTCACACTTCTCACTTCATCCAATCACCCTCTCGTACACCGCTCTGTACCGCGGCACGATCTTCTCCTCGTCGAAGAACTCGATCGCGCGCGCGCGGCCGGCGCGGCCCATGCGCGTCCGGAGCTCGTCGTTCGCGAGGATCTCGATCGCGCGTTCGGCCATTCCGGCGACGTCGCCGATCTCGAGCAGGTAGCCGGTCTCTCCGTCGATGACGACCTCCGGAAGACCGCCCGTGACCGTCGTGATCACCGGGACCTCGGAGGCCATCGCTTCGAGCGCGGCCATGCCGAACGACTCCGACTCCGACGGGAGAAGGAACAGGTCGCAGGCTGCGAGAATCTCTTCGAGGTTCGGTACGCTGCCGAGGAAGTAGACGCGGTCGCGGAGGTGATGCGCGCGCGCATACGCCTCGGCCTTCGAGCGGTCGGGACCGTCGCCGACCATCAGCAGCTTCGACGGGACCTTCTCGCAGACCTTCTCGAACGTCTCGATCACGTCCATGATCCGTTTCACCGGCCGGAAGTTCGAGACGTGGCAGACGAGCTTCTCGCCCCCCGACCCGAAGATCGTGCCGATCGTCCCGCGATCCCTCCGGAAGCGTGACGGATCGACGAAGTTCGGGATGACGTCGATCGCCTTCGTCGTGTCGAAGTTCTTCGCGGTCTCGAAGCGCAGCCACTCCGACACGGCGGTCACCGCATCGGAGACCTCGATGCCGAACTTGGTGATCGGCAGGTAGCTCTCGTCACGGCCAACGAGCGTGATGTCGGTCCCGTGCAGCGTCGTGATCACCTTCAGGCCGGTTTCTCCGAGGATCTGCTTGGCCAGGTGGGCGCTGATCGCATGCGGGATCGCGTAGTGGACGTGGAGCACGTCAAGCTTCTCGTAGACCGCGACCTCCGCCATCTTCGTCGCGAGCGCGAGCGTGTACGGCGGATACGGATCGAACAGCGGATACGGCGTGACCGACACCTCGTGGAAGTGCACGCGCTCGTGGAGGATGTTGAGCCGTGACGGCATCGCGTAGCTGATGAAGTGGACGTCGTCGCCGCGTCGCGCGAGCGCCACGCCGAGCTCGGTCGCGACCACGCCGGAGCCGCCGAAGGTCGGGTAACACGTGATCCCGATTCGCAAGGTCAGACCTCTCTGCCGGCGTAGGCGCTCATCAGGTCGTCGACGCGCGGCGGCTGCTTCGTGATGAACGCCTCGCCGTAGTGCGCACCGATCATCCCGCCGTAGTGCGTCGCGTTCCCCTCGATCGCCTCGAGGAAGCGTGGATCCGAGATCTTGGTCCTCGGCTCCTTCGACGCAGGATCGTAGAACTGTGACTTGAAAGCGGCGACCGCCTTCATCTTCGTCTTCCACGTCGCGGTGACGTCGACGACGAACGTCGGCTGCCGCTTGTAATTCTGCAGGAAATAGACGACCGCCTGCGGCCGGTGCGCGGGAAGCCCCGTGTCGAGTGCCCTGAGCCCGGCGTAAAACCAGGCATCGGTGACGAGCTGGCCCGTCCGCGTATGGTCCGGGTGCCGGTCGTCGGGATAGGGAGCGAAGACGAGCGACGGCCGCCAGCGCCGGATCAGCTCGATGACCTGCAGCTCTTCGTCGCGGCCGGTCCGGAGCGCGCCGTCGCCCAGATCGAGCTGAAGGCGCTCGGATGCACCGAGGATCTTCGCGGCGTTCTGCGCCTCGCGCCTGCGCATCTGCGGCGTGCCGCGGGTTCCCATCTCACCACGCGTGAGGTCGACGATCGCGACCTTGAGGCCGTCCTTGACCGCCCGGGCCACGGTGCCGCCTGCGGAGAGCTCGACGTCATCGGGATGGGCGCCGAAAAAGAGGATGTCGTAGGTCATTGTCTTGCTCGCTCGCTGGCCGGGGAGACGGTCACCACAGAGGCACAGAGAACACAGAGGAACACAGAGAAGGAAACCTCTGCGCCGCCCCCTCTGTGCACCTCTGTGTCCTCTGTGTCTCTGTGGTGAGCTGTCTCATTATTATAGATGTTAAATAGGTACGATCAAATAGACACCAGTATCCGGCTCGATCTCCTCGATGAGCCTGTCGACCAGCTCGGAGCCGTATCGGCCCCACAGCGCCAGCCAGCTGACGACGCGGTCCTGCACGTGACCGTCCGGGTAGAGCGTCGCCACGAGCTTGCGCGCAATGTCGAATCGCTCGCGGTCGCGGCGCAGGAGTGCGCGGACCGAGCGCTCCTCCAGTTTTCCGAGGTGATATTCGAGATGACCGACGGAGCGCTGGATCCGCGCGGCCAGCGCGTGCTCGGCGGGAAGCGCGAGTTCCGAGACGCGGCCGACCGCGGTCATGAGGTCGCGTTTCGCCTGCGCGATTGCCGCCTCGACCTCCCGAACCGCGCCGGACTCCGAGGGCGCGATGAGCTCCTCCGCGGGACGGAAGACGCCGTCGAGTGGCAATCCGTATTTCTCAGCCGACCGGAGGAGCCGGTACGGCGCGACGAGTGCGTGACCGCGCAGCGCAACCCTCGGCTGCGCGACGCCGAACAGCTCGTGCAGTGCGCCGACCTGCGCGTAGTACGCGACTTCGGCCGGCCCGCCGACGAACACGTCGGGCTGGAGCACCACATCCTGCAGCAGCGGCCGCGTGAGGGCCGAAGTCGAGATCGACTCCGGCGGAACCTCGGCCCCGCGATCGAGCGGCCGACGGATGCCGTCGTCTCCGAGCTCGAACAGCAGCGTGTAGTCGTCGCCGCGGGCCGTCACCTGCTCGCGGTACCCGGCATCGCGAAGCTCCGCGGCGCGTGTTGCGAGCGCCTCCTGTGCCTCACCGTTGCGCGCGGCGATCGACGCCAGCAGCGGTCCGCCTGCACGTCTCAACTCCGGAAGCAGCGCGTCGATCAGGACCACCTCATCGCCGAAGACGGATGCGATGAGCTCGGCGAAGGAATCGCCGAACGTGATCCCCTCGCGAAGCCATCCGGGCGACTCGAGCCCAAGCATCGCGTCGAGCTCCCGGGCTGCCTCCTGGGGGATCTCGACGCGCCCGATTGCGAGACGCTCCTGGCTTCGGCGTTGCGCCTTCAGCGTGACCAGGTCGCCGCCGGCCGGCGCGTTCGGAACGAGTTTCGAAGGGATGGCCAGCGTCGCGGCCTCGTCGTAGTCGTGGTCCTCGGTTGCGAGCCAGAAGAACGCGACGGCGCGAAGCCCGCGCGCTTCGGCGTCGCGCTTCATCTTCACGATCGTCGCGAGCTTGGCGAGAGTGTAGAGC
>JBAQWH010000279.1:0-3761 GCA_049298815.1 Thermoanaerobaculia bacterium
GATCGCGATGCGGGCGCCGATGTAGAGCATCGCGACGACGAGCGCAGTCGTCGCGAGCGCGTGCTTCCACCGATCGTCGAGGCGCCACAGCAGTGCCACGAGGAGGATGCCGGCGACGATCGCGACGACGATCAGGTAATCGGTCGAGCGCCCTCCCGCGATCCGCGCGAGGAGCGCCATGACGACGGCCCATCCGGTGAACAGCAGGACCGTCGGCCGTCGCGTGGCGAGCCAGCCTGCGCCGAGGATCGTCCAGAGAAGCGGATCCATGATGTAGACCGCGTCGCCGTAGAACCATCGGCCGTCGAACGGCATGAGCCATCGCATGCCGTAGTTGTTCAGCCAGTCGAGTGTTGGATGCGTGAGCGTCGCGAGCGCCGAGAGGAGGAGCAGCACCCGCGGCGACGCGCGCTGCGAGGGATCAGGGCGCAGCCGGTCCCACAGCAGGAGCAGTGCGGTCTGGATGAACGGCAGCACCGCGAGCGCGAGCACGCCGTGCGTCCAGCCTCGGCGGAACCCGAGCGCGAGGTCGTCGTGATTCGTGAAGTAGAGGATCGCGTCGAGGTCGGGCGCATTCGCGCCGATGACCAGTGCTGCGACCGCGAAGCGCGAGCTCTTCCCGAGACGCGTGGCGGCGAGGTTCGCCCCCACGAGCGTGTGAGTCAGCGGATCCATGTGAGCGGCGAATGGTACAGGAGGGGAGGATCGCCAGGCGCGATCCCGCCGAGGACTTCCTTACGGATCAGGACGGACGGCGGCGGTCGAGCCTCGTCATGAGGAACCGGTCGAGGACGGCTTCGACCTCCGGCTCCAGGTCGATGAAGCGGATGCCGTAGAGGTAGGCGTTCTCCCCACGGGAATCTTCGCGAGTCACTTCTCCTGCCATTTCGATCTTCTTCGCCGTGCCGGGAAGGAAGAGCTTCAGTTCGAGGCGATGGCCGATCTGAAGCTCCTCGCCGACCTGAAGGAGCATCCCGGATGGCGAGAGGTTACCGGTCCTGCCGAGGTGGGAGCGGCCGCCTTGCGGGACGACGGTCACGAGCACCTCGACGCCGACCCGCGGTTTGAACTGTAGGGTTTCCATGACTGGCGGATAGTAGCAGTGGATGAGGCTGGTGCCAGGGGGAATGTGGTGCCGAGCGGGGCGTCGGAGGTGCCAGGATCGGACGCCCGGGCCTCTGTGCACCCTCTGTGTTCTCTGTGCCTCTGTGGTGAACCGAATGTGGATTGACCACAGAGGCACAGAGGACACCGAACATCAATAGCCTTCGCCCCGCGGGGGTCCTTCGCCGCGCTGCGCTCCTTCGTCGCTCCGCCGGCTCAGGATGACACTGGCAGGTTCAGGTCCGCCTGCGCTCGAGCCGGACCGCGAGGAACCGTTCGAGCTCGGCCTCGACCTCGGGCGGCAGGTCGACGAAGCGGACGCCGTAGCGATCGATGCCGTCGCTGCTGCCGGCGCCGCGGGTGATCTCGCCGCTCACCTCGATCTGTTTGGTCGTGCCGGGGAGGAAGAGCTTGAGCTGGATGCGTTGCCCGACCTCGAGCGGGGCCCGAACCTCGAGGAGCATGCCGGAAGGCGAGAGGTTGCTGGTCTTGCCGAGGTGAGAGAGGCCGCCCTCGGGCACGACGGTGACGAGCACCTCGAGTCCCACCCGCGGCTTAGCCTGTGTCGGTTCCATGCGCGAGATCGTAGCAGCGACGGCGGGGCGATGGCGGTTCTGCGGAGAGCAAGGCGTCGCGGCTCGGGACTTCGCTCGCGTGCGGTCCGCTCCCCGTAACAGCTTTGTTTCAGTGCTTTTAGCCCGGTTCGGTGCGTTTACACGCATCATCCGCGGGTTTGGTGTGATCGATCACACCTGTGCATGGTCGGATGGCACCGGGGCGCCCCCGTCCTGAATCTAGAGTCAGCGCACCATAGCCGTTCGACGTGGAGGACAATCAATGACAGTCACCGAAAAGCCGGCGGCGGCCGCGGCTCACACCGCGAACGCCTTCGAGACGGCGCAGCGCCAGTTCGACCGCGCGGCCGACATTCTCGATCTCGACAAGGCAACCCGCGCTCTGCTTCGCAACCCGCTGCGCGAGTACCACTTCAGCATCCCGGTCCGGATGGACGACGGGACCACGCAGGTGTTCAAGGGTTTCCGCGTCCAGCACAACGACGCGCGCGGCCCCGGCAAGGGCGGCATCCGGTTCCACCCGATGGAGACGGTCGACACCGTCCGTGCGCTCGCGATGTGGATGACGTGGAAGTGCGCAGTCGTCGACATCCCGCTCGGCGGCAGCAAGGGCGGAGTCATCTGCGATCCGCACAACCTGAGCGCGCGTGAGACCGAAGGCATCTGCCGCGGCTGGGTGCGCCAGATCGCCCGCGACATCGGCCCGCTCAAGGACGTTCCCGCTCCGGACGTGATGACCAACCCGCAGGACATGCTCTGGATGCTCGACGAGTACGAGACGATCACCGGCGGACGCTTCCCCGGCCTGATCACCGGCAAGCCGGTCGGCATGGGCGGCTCGCTCGGACGGACGGAGGCGACCGGCTACGGCGTCGTCTACACGATCCGCGAAGCGCTCAAGGAGCTGAACCTCGACGCGAAGAACGTGATCGCGGCCGTCCAGGGCTTCGGCAACGTCGCGCAGTACGCAGTCGACCTGATGACGCAGCTCGGCATCAAGGTCATCTGCGTCGCCGCGTGGGACCAGAGCGAGCAGAAGTCGTACACGTTCCGCCGGATGAGCGGCGTCGACTTCCGTGAGCTCCTCGGTGTCACCGACCGCTTCGGCGGCATCGACAAGGCGAAAGCCAAGGCGATCGGCTACGAGATCCTCCCGGGCGACGCCTGGATCGAGCAGGAAGTCGACATCCTCGTGCCTGCAGCCCTCGAGCACCAGATCACCGCGGAGAACGTCCGTCGCATCAGCCCGCGCGTCCGCATCGTCGCCGAAGGCGCAAACGGCCCGACCTCGATCGAGGCCGACGAAGTCCTCGCGGAGCGCGGCATCTTCACGATTCCCGACTTCCTCGCCAACGCCGGCGGCGTGACCTGCAGCTACTTCGAGCAGGTGCAGAGCAACATGAACTACTTCTGGGAGAAGGACGAGGTCCTCGAGAAGCTCGACAAGAAGATGACCGCAGCGTTCCACGCGGTCGTCGAGATGTCGAAGAGCAAGAAGGTCGGGATGCGCGACGCTGCGTACCTGATCTCGATCGCCCGCGTGGCGCGCGCCTGTCGCGACCGCGGCTGGGTGTCGTAGGTTCGATCCAAGCCGTTCCTTCAAGGTCCCGGGCGTCAACCGCCCGGGACCTTTTCCTTTACGGGCACGGCCGGCGCAGTCAAACGGGCGCAGCGTGTCCGGTCCACCTCCCGACCCTGCTCCGGACCTCGGGATCCTTCGCCGTCCTCAGCCCCTTCGGGGCATCGGCGGCTCAGGATGACACCCTAAATCGCGACCACTGACCACTGGCCACTGACCACTGGCCACCGACCACTGACCACTGACCACTGACCACTGACCACTGGCCACTGCGCCAGTCGACCCAGCACGAATCGAGCGTTGTCATTGAGAGCCGTTGGCGCGTAGCCTGACGGGCGAGGAGAGATCGTGAGCAACGACCGGAAGAATCGCGCCGCCGAACCGTCTCCTGCGATGAGGGAGAGGGTCAAGGAGCTGAACTGCCTCTATCGCGTGGAGGAGCTGTGCAGCCACCGCGGCGCCTCGCTGCGCGAGATTCTCGAGGGGATCGTCGCCGCGATCCC
>JBAQWH010000280.1:0-26308 GCA_049298815.1 Thermoanaerobaculia bacterium
AGGCACGCCTTGGCGCCTTTGGTCCGGCAGAGGGCTCCGTCACGATCCGCCATGCTCGCGTCGGGTGCGCGATCCCGCGCCAGCGTTGACGACCCTGGCGGGAACGGCTTTAATACGCGCCTTCGCACGCCTGCCCAGGTAGCTCAGTCGGTAGAGCAGAGGATTGAAAATCCTCGTGTCGGCGGTTCGATTCCGTCCCTGGGCACCACTAACGTACTCACTTCAAAGAGGACTTGCGCTCGCGCAAGTCCTCTTTGCTTTTCCGCCCGAAAAGAAACAAGCAGGAGATCTCGTCCCAGAGGGCGACGGCGCAGTTCGATTCCAGCTTCGAACGATATCCCAAGCGGTGAGATCGCCGCTCATACCGAATGCAGGTGCAGCCAGCGATCGCCACCCGCTGCGAAGAGATGCTTCCCATGCCGGCGAAAGCGCGCCCGGACGCGCCGCTCTGTCATCGCGTCCGACCCGCGACGACAGTGCCACCCCTGCCGAACCCAGTGCCACGCTGGTGGAATGCCATGGAACATCACACTTCCAGGTGCCATCACATGTTCCCTTTTCCTACACACTCCGCTACCGTTCGCTTCGGTCGTCCAAACCGATCAAAGCGAGGTTCTTCGGGATGCGCGTGTGCGGCTGGTCGTTCACCTCCGGAAGTCACGAGAGAAGGGCATAGGGACCGCCGCTTGGACACCCCCTTCAGCTTCTTCGAGACCCCGATCCTCAACTCCCCCTATGAATACCCGAAGCAGCACTGGGAAATCGACGAGGAGCTGAAGCAGCCGACCAACCGCATCCTCGGCCACCGACGACCCGCGAAGTACCTCACGCCGATCCCGAAGCCGAAGAAGCAGAAGCAGGGACAGGCGAGTCTCGACCTCCAGCAGGACAAGATCTCGACCGAGGATCAGCAGTACGACCCGACGCCGATCATCAACGAGCTCCGCGCGCACGTCGATCGCTGGCGCGAGCTCGCACCGAGCCAGTGGAACGTCACCCCCGAGACGGCGCGGCTCCTCGAGCACTGGCGCAATCATCAGTTCAATGCAATTCGCCCCTTCTTCTGTCAGGTCGAAGCGGTCGAGACGGCGATCTGGCTCACCGAAGTCGCACCAGGAACAAAGGACGGGAAGAAGTTCCTCGCGTATCTCGACGCTGCGAACGAGCGCTCCAACCCCGGCCTCGGGCGTCTCGCCCTCAAGCTCGCCACCGGCGCCGGCAAGACCACCGTGATGGCGATGCTCATCGCCTGGCAGACGATCAATGCCGTCCGCCGGCCGAACAGCAAGAACTTCACGCGCGGCTTCCTCATTGTGACGCCGGGCATCACGATCAAGGACCGCCTGCGCGTCCTCAAGCCGAACGATCCCGACAGCTACTACAAGTCGCGCGAGCTCGTCCCGACGGACATGATCCCGGACCTCGACCGCGCGAAGATCGTCATCACGAACTACCACGCCTTCAAGCTTCGCGAGACGATGGAGATCTCGAAGGGTGGCCGCGCGCTGCTCAAAGGCCGCACCGGCCGCGAGATCCAGACGCTCGAGAGCGAAGGGCAGATGCTCCAGCGGGTCATGCCCGAGCTCATGGGGCTCAAGAACATCCTCGCGATCAACGACGAAGCGCATCACTGCTACCGCGAGAAGCCTGCGACCGAGGCCGAAGAAGAGCTCAAGGGCGACGAGCGGAAAGAAGCGGAAGAGAACACGGAGGCGGCGCGCCTCTGGATCTCCGGTCTCGAAGCGGTGGATCGCAAGCTCGGCCTCCAGCGCGTCTTCGATCTCTCCGCCACGCCGTTCTTCCTCAGCGGCTCCGGATACGCCGAGGGGACGCTCTTCCCCTGGACGATGAGCGACTTTTCGCTGATGGATGCGATCGAGTGCGGCATCGTCAAGCTGCCGCGCGTCCCGGTCGCCGACAACATCCCCGGCGCGGAAGTCCCGGTCTTCCGCGATCTCTGGGAGCACATCCGCAAGGACATGCCGAAGAAAGGGAAGGGGAAGGCGGGCGCACTCGACCCGCTGAAGCTTCCGAACAACCTGCAGACCGCGCTCGAAGCGCTCTACGGCCACTACGAGAAGACGTTCGAGCTCTGGCAGCACGAAGGGATCGGCGTTCCTCCCTGCTTCATCGTCGTCTGCAACAACACCGCGACCTCGAAGCTCGTCTACGACTTCATGTCCGGCTTCGACTACCCGCCGGATGAAGACGGCAACATCCGTTCGCCGTACTTCGGCCGCTTCAACCTCTTCTCGAACTACAACGAGCACGGCGACAAGCTCGGCCGGCCGAAGACGCTCCTCATCGACAGCGCGCAGCTCGAATCGGGAGAAGGTCTCGACGACAAGTTTCGCGACCTGGCGTCCGATGAGATCGAGCGTTTCCGCCGCGAGATCGTCGAGCGTACCGGCGATCAGCACGCCGCCGACAACATCACCGACCAAGACCTCCTCCGCGAGGTCATGAACACCGTCGGCAAGCCCGACCGCCTCGGCGGCTCGATCCGCTGCGTCGTCTCGGTCTCGATGCTCACCGAAGGATGGGATGCGAACACCGTCACGCACGTCCTAGGCGTCCGCGCCTTCGGTACGCAGCTCCTCTGTGAGCAGGTCATCGGCCGCGCGCTTCGCCGCCAGTCCTACGACATGAACGAGCAGGGCCTGTTCGACGTCGAGTACGCCGACGTCCTCGGAATCCCGTTCGACTTCAACGCCAAGCCGGTCGTCGCGCCGCCGCAGAAGCCGCGTGAGACCGTGCACGTCCACGCCCTCTCACCCGAGCGCGATGCGGCCGAGATTCGCTTCCCGCGGGTCGAGGGCTACCGCGTCGAGATCCCCGAAGAACAGCTGACCGCACGCTTCAACGACGACTCGACGCTGGTGCTGACACCCGATCTGGTCGGACCGTCGATCACGCGCAACGAGGGGATCATCGGCGAGGGAATCGACCTCACGCTCGTCCACACCGGTGACGTGAGGCAGTCGACCATTCTCTACAACCTCACCACACGTCTGATCATGACGAAGTGGCGCGACGCGGGCGAGGTTCCGCGCTTCTCGCTCTTCGGGCAGTTGAAGAAGATCGCACGCGAATGGCTCGACAACCATCTCGTCTGCAAGGGCGGCACGTACCCGGCGCAGCTCCTCTATCTCACGATCGCTGACATCGCGTGCGATCGCATCACCGCCGCGATCACGCGCGCGCACGCCGAGGAGCGTCCGATCGAGGCGATCCTCGACCCGTACAACCCGGCCGGCTCGACGCGACACGTCAGCTTCAACACCTCCAAGACCACGCGGTGGCTGACGAACGAGCGCTGCCACATCAACTGGGTCATCACCGACAGCGACTGGGAGGCGGAGTTCTGCCGCGTCGCCGAAGCGCACCCGCGCGTCCGCGCCTACGTCAAGAACCACAGCCTCGGATTCGAAGTGCCGTACCAGATGGCCGGCGAAGCGAGGCGCTACCGCCCCGACTTCATCGTGCGGGTCGACGACGGCAGGGGAGAGGACGACCTCCTCAACCTCGTCGTCGAGATCAAGGGCTACCGCGGCGAAGACGCGAAGGAAAAGAAGTCGACGATGGAGACCTACTGGGTCCCCGGCGTGAACAACCGCGGCGACTGGGGGCGCTGGGCCTTCGCCGAATTCACCGACGTCTGGGAGATGCAATTCGATTTCGAATCGAAGATCGAGAGCTACTTCAACCAGATGATCGACCGCGTCGCCCCCATAGGAGCTCCCGCGTGAAGCCCCGCCCCCGCTGTCATCCTGAGCCGCCGAAGTCCCGCGAAGGCGGGACGGAGGACGGTCGAAGGACCCCCCGCCTACTTGCCAGGGTGGGCGGTGGAGCAAGCCACTCCGCGCATCTGCCCGCAGCGGAGGCCGTGTAGCCGTGCCCGGAACGCACCTGCGGATCTTCATCAGCAGCGTCCAACGCGAGCTGGAGAGCGTGCGCTCCGACCTGAAGGCGTACCTCCTCGGCGACCCGTTCCTTCAGAAGTTCGTCGCCGAGGTGTTCCTGTTCGAGGATCTTCCGGCGAGCGACCGGCGCGCAGACGAGACCTACCTGGCTGAAATCGATCGATGCCACATTTACATCGGGATCTTCGGAAACGAGTACGGTTCCGAGGATGCAGCGGGAGTCTCGCCGACCGAATGCGAGTACGACCGCGCGAGCGAAAAGCACAAGACGCGGCTCGTCTACGTCTGGGGGCTGGACGACAGCAAGCGCACCCCAAAAATGCGCGCACTGATTCGCAAAGCCGAAGGCGATGTCATTCGCCGGAAAGTCGACAGCACCACGGCGCTGACCGCTGAGGTCTATGCAAGTCTGGTCGACTATCTCGAGCGTCACCGGGCGTTACGGATTCCACCCTTCGATACGGCCGCTCCAGAAACCGCAAAGCTGAAGGACATCTCGCGCAAGCGCACTGCGTGGTTTCTCGAGCGCGCGCGCCGTGAGCGCGGTTTCGCCTTGGCCGCCGATGTCGCGAACCGGCCGCTTCTCGCCCATCTCAACCTGCTCGACGGGTCGAGGCCGGTCAACGCGGCGCTGCTTCTGTTCGGCCTGAAGCCTCAGAGCTTTCACCGGTCCGCCGAGACGAAGTGCATGCTCGTCCATGGCAGTGAGTACCAGCGTCCGTTTGCCTCGTACCAGGTCTACGGCGGCGACCTCTTCGAGCAGGCCGACCTGGCACTCAGCTTCGTCCTCTCCAACATCAAGCGAAGCGTCGGCACACGAGCGAGCTCGATCACCGCACCGGCTGAATACGAGCTGCCGCCAGACGCGGTGGGCGAAGCGATCATCAACGCACTCGTGCATCGCGACTACAACAGCAACGCCTCGGTCGAGGTACGCCTCTTCACTGATCGCCTCGAGGTCTGGAATCCCGGGAGGCTTCCGGGGAACCTCACTGCTGAGGACCTGCGCGAAGATCACGCGTCGATCCCGGCGAATCCGCTGATCGCCGATCCGATGTACCTGGCGCGCTACATCGAGAAGGCGGGCACCGGGACCCAGGCGATGATTCGTCTCTGCCGGGAGGCAGGACTCCCCGAACCCGATTTCGAAGAGCGGTCCGGGTCGGTCGTCGTGACGATCTGGAGAGATTGGCTCACACCGGACCTGATCGCGTCGCTCGCTCTCAACGAACGGCAACGAAAGGCGCTGACGGCGGTCAAGGCGAGCGGTCGGATCGTCAACGCCGAATACCAGAAGCTCACCGGCGCTTCGCAGAAGATGGCTGCCCGCGACCTGGGTGAGCTGGTTGAGAAGGGTCTGCTACGACGGGTGGGTGAGAAGCGGGGGAGCTACTACGTCATCGCCACGCGGAAATGAGACATTCATGGGACATATGGGACATCCAGTCGCGCCCGCTCGTTTTGGGACATCTTTGGGACATATGGGACATCCGAGATTCGAAGGTCTGATCTGAATCGATGAAGACGAAGAAACCAGCAGCGAAGAAGTCCGTCGAGGCCCTCAAGCACGAGGACGCCTCGCGGAAGAACATCCCCACCGCCGAGTACCAGTCGCTGATCGAGAAGGACAGCGCCGAGATTCGCCAGGCGGTCTACGCGCGCAACCGCGATCTCGATCCGCAGCTCGTCTGGCGAGGCAAGGACGAACAGGACTGGTCCGACCTCGTCGTGCCGGCGCCGCCGCTCTACATCCAGGAGAAGGTCCACCCGAAGGTCCTGATCGACGACCTGATGCGGCAGACGAAGGTCGCCGAGAAGGAAGCCGCACCGCAGGTCAACCTCTTCGCCGACTTCAACGGTCTGCCGTCGCAGGAGGCGAAGACCGAGTTCTACCAGCACGACCAGAACTGGTCGAACCGGATGATCCTCGGCGATTCTCTCCAGGTGATGGCCAGCCTGGCCGAGCGCGAGGGGCTGCGGGGGAAGGTGCAGTGCATCTACTTCGACCCGCCGTACGGGATCAAGTTCAACTCGAATTTTCAGTGGTCGACGACGAGTCGCGATGTGAAGGATGGCGCTACGGACCACATCACACGTGAGCCGGAGCAGGTGAAGGCGTTTCGGGATACCTGGAGAGATGGCATCCATTCCTACTTAACGTATCTGCGGGATCGCCTGTTGGTCGCCCGCGATCTGTTGGCGGCATCCGGATCTGTTTTTGTCCAGATCGGCGACGAGAACGTACACCGCGTCCGGGCAGTCATGGACGAGGTGTTCGGTGATACGAATCTTGTCGCACAGGTGACGATCGAGAAGACGAGCAGTCAGACGCAGGACTACTTGGCGCCTGTGACGGACTATGTCATCTGGTACGCGAAAGATAAGGCTGCAGCGAAATACCGCGCAGCTTGGGTGCCGAAAGCGCGTGAGAAAGCCGGCTTTGCTGAGTACTCCAGACTCCAGCTGCCGTCACTTCACCGTCGGAGTATGAACGCCGATGAGCGAGAGACGCCCGAGTCTCTTCCAGAAGGTGCCCGCGTTTACAGGCAAGACAACCTCACCAGCCAGAGCATGGGACGTCAGAAAGGTGAGGGCGCTGCATCTTGGTTCCCGGTGTCCCTCGCTGGCCAAGAATTTCGGCCGAGCCTGTCGAACAGGTGGAAAACGAATGAGGACGGTATGCGGCGGCTCGGACTGGCCGGCCGTATCGAAGCTCGAGGGACGAGTCTGAGCTACGTGCGTTTCATCGACGACTTCCCGGCGGTGGGTATCAACAACATATGGAGTGACGTGAAGTTCTCAAGTCGTGCTGAGGACAAGACGTACATCGTTCAAACCTCTGCGAAAACTATTCAACGGTGCATGCTCATGTGCACTGATCCTGGCGACCTCGTTCTCGATCCCACATGCGGATCAGGAACTACCGCCGCAGTGGCGGAACAATGGGGCCGCCGCTGGATCATGATCGACACCTCCCGCGTGGCGCTCGCACTTACGCGAGCTAGGATCATGGGCGCGCGCTACCCCTACTACCTTCTCGCTGACTCCAAGGATGGGCAGGTCAAGGAAGCGGAAGTCACGCGCACGACACCGTCATCGCAGCCGGTGCGGAACAACATCCGCCTCGGCTTCGTCAACGAACGTGTTCCGCACATCACCCTGAAGTCAATCGCAAACGATGCCGAGGTCGACGTGATCTGGGAGAAGTGGCAGCAGACACTCGAACCGCTTCGGGAAAAGCTGAACACGGCGCTGAACCAGGAGTGGGAAGAGTGGGAGATCCCGCGCGACGCGAACGCGAAGTGGGACATCCGGGCGAGCAACTATCACGCGCAGTGGTGGGAGGCGCGCATCGCCCGTCAGAAAGAGATCGACGCCTCGATCGCCGCGAAGGCGGAGTCCGAGTACCTCTACGACAAGCCGTACCAGGACCCGAAGAAGGTCCGCGTCGCCGGCCCGTTCACCGTCGAGAGCCTCTCGCCGCACCGCGTCCTCGGCGTCGACGAGAACGACGAGCTGATCGACAGCATCGCCGACAAGAAGATCGGCTACGGTCCGAAGCGCGACTTCCCCTCGATGATCCTCGACAACCTCCGTACCGCCGGCGTCCAGCAGGCCCACAAGGAAGACCGCATCAGTTTCACTTCGCTGACTCCCTGGCCGGGGAGGTACATCTGTGCCGAGGGGCGCTACGCTGAATTAGGAATGGAGAATTTGGAATTGGGAATTCAGAAGCAGCCCAAAGCCGGCGCCCCAATTCCTAATTCACAATTCCAAATTCCAAATTCAGACCGTCGCGCCGCGATCTTCATCGGCCCGGAGTTCGGGACCGTGCAGCGAGCAGATCTGGTGGATGCGGCAAGAGAGGCCGCCGACGCCGGCTTCGACGTCCTCATCGCCTGCGCCTTCAACTTCGAGGCGCACACCACGGAGTTCACGAAGCTCGGAAGGGTCCCGGTCCTCAAAGCCCGCATGAACGCCGACCTCCACATGGCCGAGGACCTCAAGAACACCGGCAAGGGCAACCTCTTCGTCATCTTCGGTGAGCCCGACATCGACCTCATCCATCTCGACGACGGCCAGCTCCAGGTCAAGATCAACGGCGTCGACGTCTTCCACCCCAGCACCGGCAAAGTCGAGAGCAGCGGCCCCGAAGGTATCGCCTGCTGGTTCCTCGACACCGACTACAACGAAGAATCCTTCTTCGTCCGCCACGCCTACTTCCTCGGCCAGAACGACCCCTACAGCTCGCTGAAGACGACGCTGAAAGCCGAGATCAACGAAGAAGCCTGGGCCACCCTCAACAGCGACACCTCCCGCCCGTTCCCGAAGCCCGCGAACGGCCGCATCGCAGTCAAAGTCATCAACCACCTCGGCGACGAGGTGATGAAGGTGTTTAGGGCCAATTGACAGCGGCATCCGGCCGTGAGGGGCGAGCGAGGAAGACGGCATGAGTACCAATTTCATAGATCAGCATCTGACTGACGATGAAAAGCGGCAGATTCTTTACGCCGTTCTCTTGCGGCATTTCCCGGAGACACAGCCCTTGCGTGAACGTGCCGTCGACTGTCTCGTGCTTGGGGCGCTCTTCGGGACGACTGCCGACAGCGCGCTGAAACTAGGTGACATACAGCGCAACTTGCGCGTCGGAGACACCACGACCTCGCTCCGGCTCGAAACCATTAAACCCGCCGTAGACCGGCTGGTAGCTGACGGTAAGGTGCGCGTCGCAACGCGCCGTTTCAAGAAGGTCTACTTTCTTGGCGACGAGACGCAACAGCTACTGGCAACAGAGTTTCAGTCGTCACGGCAGATGTTCTCCGGTGTCGTGGCCCGAATGTGCACGGGCGTGGACGTGAAGCGTCGCGACGACGCTGAACGTCTCTGTCGAAGGTTCATGTCTGAGTGCTTTGCGAAGTTCGGCCGACAGGTCGCGAAGACTGTGACTGGCGACATAACAGCTGAAGAGCTGATGGCACGCATCGACCCTTCCGTAGCCTTTACGGCAGCCGCCAAGGGATGCGCATGCACCGAGGCCGATCTGTCGCTCCTCTACGCACGGTGCATTGGCTTTCTCAAGAGCACCGACCATCAGGATCAGCGACTCAAGCTGTACCTAACGCGCGCTTTCTACTTCGCCTCGCTCCTCGAATTCGACGATCGCGCAGCACGTGATCTCAGCCGGGCGGAGTTCTCACATTCCGTCATTTACCTTGACACCAACATCATCATTCCGACGCTGTTGGGACGTCGCGAGTGGATTAGCACGTTCTCTGAGGTGCTGAACATCGCACGTCGACTTTCGATCGAGGTGCGCGTGTCCGGCGCGACGATCAACGAGGCGCGTCGGGTCGCGGCAGCCAGAACAGAGGACCTGACGAAGGTGGTCGAAACCCTTCCGGAACAGGTGATCGAGACGTCGCGCGACTCCTTCTTGGCGGCGTTTGTGGAGCATAGGGACGACGCGCCCAGCTTTACAGTTGAGGAGTTGCTGGCTCCCTTCGATAACATCCGTCGGCTTCTGGCTGACGAATATCGAGTGAACGTAGACGAGAGCGCCGAGGTGGACTTCGACCTCGGCGCTCCTCATCTGGACCGGTTGAGAAAAGTCATCGGTGGAACTGCTGACGAGTTACGTAAGTGGCCCAAGAGTCCGGCTGCAGTCGACCACGACATCGTGGAGTATTTGATTGTTCAGCGGGAGATCGAAGCTGACCGACGCGCATTCGTGTTGACCCACGACAGGTCGCTCATCGAGGCAGGTCTGCGGTATCGAGAGACTGGTGCGCCACCAGTGTACCTGTCCTTCATGGGCTTCTTGCAGAGCATCGCTCCCTATGTAACCGCGTCGGAGGAACTGAGTTTCGTTGAGGCGTTTTCCACCCTCCTCGTCGACCAGCTGCCCCCGATCGAGAGCGCGTTCGACATCCACGAACTAAGGCTACTCGCCGACGTTTACGACGACGTGCAGCAGACACCGCCGGAGCAGCTGATCGAAGCGTACCAGTTCGTGAAAACGGAGATGGCGCGAAAAGGTAGCGCCAAGCCGCTTGCGGCTAATCAGGTGGTGCTCGGTCTAAGAAAGTTCCTCTCGAGTTCGGCGGACGAGAAGGAGCGTGCACTGACGGCGCAGATTCAATCGCTCACGACATCTCTCTCCTCGAAAGAGGCCGGGTTGCAAGAACTCGGGTCCGACGTGGCAAGGATTGAGGCGGAATCGAAACAGAAAGACGTCGCCATTAGCGCCTTGTTGGCTCGCGTAAAGTCGTTGGAAGCTGGAGTCGAGGCGCAAAAGCAAGGTGCTCGTGAGGAGGCGGACCGTGGCCTCCTGCGCGAGAAGAAGGCGCGACGTTGGCAGTTTCTCGCTGGCGCGGCAGTCGCGGTTGTCATTGGCCTTCTTGCGGGACCTCTGGCGACCGGCCTCGTGAACGACGGCGTCCTGCCTCCCGGCTCTGCTCTGCATGCTCGCGTTCTCATCAACCTGATTGGCGCTGCTCTGTTCCTGGTAGGCGCAGTCCGCCTGTTTGCTTTCCCGTTTGTGACATCGGAGAGGCGACGCGGTTTCTTGCTCGTGTGCGTGATGATCGCGACATACCTCGGTTTGCGCGAACTACAAATTGGCGAGAAGTTCGAACGGTTGGAGCCCACTCTTAACGCGATTACTCTGATTGCCGCGATTGCGCTTTGGGTGTTTGCCGAACGTCCTAACTCGGCGGGTGACTCGAACGGCGTGTAGGGGCGGCGCATGGACTTCCGAATCGCCGACACATTCACTGACAGCCTAGCCAGGCTCACAGGCGACGAGCAGAAGCTCGCGAAGACGGCGGCGTTCGATCTCCAGATGGATCCGGCCAGCCCGGGGATGCAGTTCCACCGGCTGACGAAGTCGAAGGACCCGAACTTCTGGTCCGTCCGCGTCGGCAGCGACCTGCGGCTGATCGTCCACAAGACCGCGTCGAGTCTGATGCTCTGCTACGTCGATCACCACGATGCCGCTTATCGGTGGGCGGAGCGGCGGAAGATCGAGCGGCATCCGCAGACCGGCGCGGCGCAGCTCGTCGAGGTGCGGGAGACGGTTCGGGAGATCGTGGTGCCGCGGTATGTGGAGGGGGCGGGGGAGCCCGCGCCTTTGGGGAGGGGGTCCTTCGCCGTCCTCAGCCCCTCCGGGGCATCGGCGGCTCAGGATGACACCGGGGGCGCGAAGCCGCTCTTCTCCGATATTCCTGACTGGCTGTTCCTGAGTTACGGCGTGCCGCCTGAGTGGATGGATGACGTGCGCGCGGCCACAGAGGACACGCTCTTCGACGTCGCCGAGCACCTGCCCGCCGAGGCGGCGGAGGCGTTGCTTAACCTGGCCACGGGGACGAAGCCGCCGCTCGGATTGCCGCCCGAGGTGAGAATTGCCGATGCGCCGCCGCCGACGATCGAAGACGCGTTCAAACACCCCGATGCGCAGCGTCGGTTCCGGGTCATCGAGAGCGCCGTGGAGCTCGAGCGCGCGCTCGAGGCGCCGTGGGAGAAGTGGACGATCTTCCTCCATCCCGCGCAGCGCCAGCTCGTCGAGCGCGACTACAGCGGCCCGGTGCGGATCTCCGGCTCGGCCGGCACGGGGAAGACGATCGTCGCCCTCCATCGCGCCGTGCAGCTCGCACGCGCGAACGAAGACGGCCGCGTCCTGCTGACCACGTTGTCCGACACGCTCGCCAACGCGCTCCGTCCGCGCCTCCGACTCCTGATCGGCAACGAGCCGCGCATCGCGGAGCGGCTGGAAGTCCATTCGACGACAGCGATCGGCCGTCGCCTCTACGAAGTCCACTTCGGCAAAGTGAACCTCGCCTCCGAGCTCGACCAGCGCTCGCTGCTGATGGAGTCGGCGCTGGCGGCCGGCTCGCAGAAGTTCTCCCTCCACTTTCTCTGGACCGAGTGGCAGACCGTCGTCGACGCCTGGCAGCTCGACTCCTGGGAGTCCTACCGCGACGTGAAGCGCCTCGGCCGCAAGACGCGCCTCGCGGAGAAGCAGCGCCTCCTGCTCTGGGACCTCTTTGAACGGATGCGGGCGACGCTGCAGCAGCGAGGCCTCATCACCGAATCGGCGATGTTCCATAAACTCGCGACGAAGATCGCCACGCTGCCGCGTCCGACGTTCGACTACGTCATCGTCGATGAAGCGCAGGACGTCAGCGTTGGCGAGCTACGCTTCCTGGCCGCCCTCGGCGCCGGCCGGCCGAACGCTCTCTTCTTCACCGGCGACCTCGGCCAGCGCATCTTCCAGCAGCCCTTCTCATGGACGTCTCTCGGCGTCGACATCCGAGGCCGGTCGTCACGCCTGCGGATCAACTACCGCACCTCGCACCAGATCCGCTCCCACGCCGACCGCCTCCTCGGTCCCGAGCTGTCCGACGTCGACGGCGTGACCGAGGAGCGAAAGGGAACGATCTCCGTCTTCGAAGGAGTGACACCGACGATCGCGGTGGAGAAGGACGAGACCGCGGAGCGCGACCGCGTCGCCGCCTGGATCCGGGAACGGATCGAAGAAGGCCTCCGCCCCCACGAGCTGGCGATCTTCGTCCGGTCCGAGAACGAGATCCCCCGCGCCGAAGCCGCTGCGAAAGCCGCGGATGTCCCCTTCGTCATCCTGACCGACCAGATGGAGACGAAGCACAACCACCTCACCATCGCCACCATGCACCGCGCCAAAGGCCTGGAGTTCCGCGCCGTCGCCGTGATGGCCTGCGACGACGAGATCATCCCCTCGCAGGAGCGCATCGACACCGTCAGCGACGAGTCCGAGCTTGACGAGGTCTACCAGACCGAGCGCCATCTGCTGTACGTGGCGTGCACGCGTGCGAGGGACTGGCTGTTGGTGAGCGGGGTGGGGGCGGGGAGCGAGTTCATTGGGGATATGGCTGTATGCTGACCGGAGGGATTGTGGGACGCACGAATGCAGAGGGTTCCGTCTGTATCAGTCGAATGGCCGACGATGAGGCAATCAAGACGTCGGTTCTCATCGCGGCTGTCATCGCAGACCTGCCTTACTACAACGAGAGGGCGAAGCGTGACGAAACTGCTAAGTACGCTGCTGCCGAGCTAACTCAGTTAGCTCACGACGACCCGGACTCAGTGCTCGTCGCGACCATGGGCAGCCAGATAGTCGGATTCTGCATCAGCAAGTACGACGACGCGACGATCTGGCTGTCGTGGTTCGGAGTGGCCCCTGCCAATCGCAGCACTGGAATGGGTCGGAGACTCCTGGAGGCGTTGGAGCTTACCGTCCGACGTCGAGGCGCACACAAGATCTGGTGTGACACGCGAACAGATAACGTCCGTTCACAGGCTGTTATCCAAAGGTTTGGATTCAGGCGAATAACCGAGATCGCGAATCACTGGTACGGACAGGATTTCGTGCTATGGGAAAAGCTCGTAGACTAACCCAGCATCTGAGGACCCACGTTAGTTGGGCGGTCATCGTCACTGCTTGTGGCGTGTTCGCGTTCATCGTGGGTCTCCTAAGCGCAATAGTGGGCTTAATCCCGCAGGTGCAGTTGACGTGGCAGGCATCCGCGCTTGTGTTCGTTGTCTCGTTAGTCGTCGCAATAGGCTGCGCTGCCTCGCAGGCTCGAGCGACCGAGTTGCCCATCGAGAAGCTGCTGTCGGATGCCCAAGCAAATACGTATCAGTTGTCGTTGGAGACGGTCACCGACCATGCACACGTCAAGGCTGTGAACCAGGCCGCCGCGCGGCTCTACCCGACCGAGCCACTCAATGTCGACAAATACGAGCAGTGGTTGATGGTCAACCCCAATATCCTAGTCTGCCTGTTCGACCAGTCCCGCAGGATCGTTGGATATTTCGACGTATTTCCGCTCCGTGCCGATTTCATGAGCTGCTTCGTGGAAGGAGTCTGTGGCGAAAGCGACATTCGGCATGATCATGTCTTGGCGCCCGCCGAAGCAGCGCGCGTGCAGACGGTTTACCTTGCGGGCGTGGCCGTCTTCGACCCCGAGGCGTCAAGCGCCCCGAAGTACGCCGCAGTGTTGGTATGGGGCGTCTTGAGATACCTTCAGTGTTTCTATGGGGCACCGCCGGGACGCGACGTCGTGGCTGCTGCAGCAACCCGCAATGGAGAAGCACTTCTGCGGAAGCTCGGCTTCGTGGTGGTCACACCCGCCGGCACACGAAGAGATAATGTACCACTTTATCGGTTGCGGCTGTCGGACGAGTCCATGGGTCGCGTCATGCGGTCGATTCCTGATTGGTCTCACGTCTGTCGATTGTCGTGGACGGCGGGGCATCCGCAATTGGCGTTGGTGCGAGGCGCCCGAGGGGCGGCTTAGCAGACCCGGCGGGGCATATCGTATGTGTGGGGGCTGAGGGGGTCACACTGACACGTGAGGGTTGGCGGCCGAGGCGACCGCGTCAATGATCCTGTGCATTTCGCCCGGCCGAGCGCCCTCTGCGCTTTCGGATGATCGGTTGAGCGCGGCCCTCGGAGTGGCGATGTGGCGTCGGCCCCCTACACGATGCGGAGTGGGCGTTGAGCTACCGAGGATCGAAGCTGTGACCCCGGGGATCCCGGCGTGGCGATCCCAGCGATCCCCGACGATCGAAGGTCCGACAGTCGAAGTGCGACCCCATGCGCCTACCATCCGCAAACGACCAGTGTGGGCTGCTCCAAACCCGCACATCCAGGTGAAGAACAGCGGTCACGGTGTCGCACGTTCGCGGTATACTCACTCGCAATAGAAACGCGCGGTTCATCGATGATGCTATGGCGACGCGCACCAGTTCGTGCGCTGGTGATCGGCCCTCGCGACGTAGTCGCTCGAGGTGTTCATGTCGAGTGGAATGAGCTCGATCACGAGCTGCCACTGTTCCTCTCTTGGAATGTGGTGCTGGTCGTTCCGGCGCCCGGTACTGAGGAACTGCAGCGCCGCCTGCTTCGGCGCCTACTCGACGAAGCTCAGTGGGCAGATCCGTCCCAGTGGCGGATAGTCTGGGTTCTGAACGATGCATCGATAACCGAAGTGTCTGAAATAGTCCGGGTGGGCCGGCTCGTCGCGCGGGAGTTTCGCGACGGTAGGGTTGAGGCACGGTTCCGGTCGCTGACGTACGGGACAGAAACGCTCCGATTCGGGTTCCAGGATCTGCTTCATGACTCAGTTCCGCTCGCGCACTGGCGGTCCGACACGGGGGCACTTATTCCGGTCGCGGCGTGTTCAGCGGACTTGAAGTGGTTTCTCGTTCCAAGTTCCGATGGCCAGGAGTTGGCGTCGCTTGACGTCAGCGCCATTCGGGGGGTTGCTTACGCCATCGCTACGGCATTCGTTCTGCTCGTAAGTGTCTCTCTTTCACATCAGGTCGAAACAGCGCACCGGGAATACCGTCGCGGTATCAGCGAGATAGCCGAGTTCGCGCCTGACGGTGAGTACGCGCCCAAACGCGAACCCCGCAGGGACCTTGAGCCCGCTGAGGTACTAAGTGAACGCCTGCTGACATCGGAACGTTCGCTGTCAATGCTGCGACAGGCAATTGGAGAGTCTGCTGGGTCCACTCTGTCACCCGAGGAACTATGGCGACAGAGTGAGCTGCCGGCTGGCGTGCGGTCTGAGGCGTACTTCCGCCTTGCTCTAGTCTCTGGCGATCTCCGATCATCGTTCCGAATTGCGCGGTACACAGAGTTTGGCGACGAAGACCACTATCGGTGGCACCAGCTTTTAACGGCCACCATCTGGCAAACGGCGATCGAATCGCTGGTCGAAGCAGACTTTCGCCGTGCGCTCCCATTCGCGCAGATTTACGTGAAGGTGCTGGACCAGATCGCGAAGGCGGCGACTGGCGAAGTGTACGAACAGGGGCCGGAGCGCAATCGGACATTGGCGAGGATGCTTGTTCGAGAGTTTGAAAACGAACGGATCTGGGGAGTGTGCTCCGACTTGAAAGAGGCTCAGTTCTTCGGGCGGCTCCTCGGCGGCTCGTGGGGCTATGGCTTAGATGACGGTGCCTCGACATCTCAGATCAAGCGTGCCGCACGGAACCGCGCGGAGCAGTGCCCCGGCAGAGAAACAACGCAGGTGCCAGGTTACCATGCACTCACAGTTGCAGATCAATTCCTAGGTGCTTCAGAATCATCGGAACGCGACGCTGCCGATTCTGCAGTCGCCACATTCGCTGCATTGTTCCCCGACGAATTCGCCATGCTGAGCGGTCGCGCAAGCCTACTCGGGATCGGAGTTCCTTATGATGATGTGAGCCTCCGACACGCCGCCGATGCCGGAGCGAAGACCCTGTTGGATCTTGCAGCAAGACCGAGTTACCTCGCCGATGATGCGCTGAACGAAGTTCTCCAGAACGCCACTGGGCTGACACTCGCCGCTGGTACTCTCGACAAGGCCGTTGCCGTTGCAATGCGCGTCAAGGGCGATAAGGCACTGGACATCGAAACGCGTGTGTCCCAGCTGGATTGCGAAACGGTTGCATGGGCGGGTTTCCACGTAACCGACGCCGACAGCGACGCGGTGCGCCAACTCCGGGAAAATTGCGGATCCTCGCGATGAGAGGGCGCCTTCGCACGATGAAGCGCCTGCGGGTTGCGATCGGCGCGTTCGCGGCTACCGTCCTTCCCGCTGTTGTCTTCATCGCGACCAACCGTCGTCGGATGGAAGTGGCTGCCGCCTTTCTGGCGCATGAAGTTCGTGCACACGCCTTCCCGCTGGTTGGCTTCGTAGCGTTTCTCGCGGTGGGAATATTGGTCTATCGCTCGTCCAGCCTCGGGATGCTGCCAAAGGTGGTCTGGCGCGCGGCGTCGGCCGGTCTTACCGTCGCCGCTGTTGCCCTCGTTGCCCTCGTTTCGATCGGCGCTGTGCGCTACGTCCACTGGCGTTACCGGACCTTTTCGGAGACCGCATTTCAGCGGCGGGCGATGGTTCTCGCTCAAGCTCAGGACCTGCGCGGGTCGCATGCTGTCTGCGCAGAGTACCTTCGGCTCTATCCCGGACGACGCGCGAGTGGACCTTACCCAGATCCTGTTTGTTCAAGTTCTATCAGAACTGCGCAGGAGTTTGCCGCTTTGCGCCAATACATACTTGCGCAACCGCCACAACGGGCGGTGCAGAAGGTCGACGGAGTACTCGTGCCCTTTGGCTGGGTGACCCGGCGCCGGTCTCTCGAAATACTCAACAGCGTAGCGGCGGGAAGCGGACCGCGGCCTCCCACTCCGCGCTCAGCTCACGCTGAGCGGTAGGGCCAGTCGCGTGCCCACGCGGCTCGTGACCCGGTACAGCAGACGGGGCATTAGGTGGATCATTCCTAGGAGGTCGCCTTCGACCACATCGAGCACGCACCGCTGCATTGTTGCGGCAAATACGCGGCATTACGATATTAGGATGAGAAGGGACCGCCGATGGACCGCGAGGGACCGGAGGAAGGACGGAACGAGAGGGCAGTTGCCAGGGATCGGCAAGCCTTCGTCCAGGTAACGAACCCCGCGCGGACGTCAGTGGCGCGCGGCGTCAGCGAAAGACTTTGGCATCATCTGGCCGCTGGGAAGCATGTCGTCATCCGGTGGATGGCCGTGCTGGACCTTGAACGTGCGGCGCGCGCACTCGAGCTGCTTCGGCCCGCTGCAGTACTGGTTGATGAATCCCCGGCATGCAAGGTCGAGAGTTTCCTGATACTTGATGAAGAAGCCGCACCGAAGGAGGTTCTCGCAGTCAGCCATGGCAATCTCCGTGCGTCATGCTGCCCGCGTTCTTGCACGGACCGGGGGTGCGACGTGACAGCTGCGTGTGATCGGTTGCACCGGCAGCGTGTGCGCTCTGTCGGGTGGCCGCCGGGATCAGGACGGGTCGCCGCCCGAACCGGGTCCAGCGCGACGTAGCGGAGGACCTCCGCAAAGTCGACCTCCTTTTCCCTGGAAGAGATGGCCGCTGCGTTTGTGGCGACGGTTGAACGCGCCTGAAATGAAATCCTGCCGCCGGCGTTACGACCGCGCATGCCGCATGACTACGATGTCGTGATCCTCGGCGGAGCTTTCTCCGGGGCTTCGACCGCGATCCTCCTCCGCCGCGATGCGCCGCAGCTGCGCGTCCTCATCGTCGAGAAGGCCGAGGCGTTCGACGAGAAGGTTGGGGAGGCGACGACCGAGATGTCGGCGATGTTTCTCACTCGTCGGCTCGCGATCTGGCAGCACCTCGAGCGCGAGCATCTGCCGAAGGAAGGGCTGCGCTACTGGTTCGCCAACGACCGGGTCACCGGGCACGCGAATGCGAGCGAGAGCGGCGCGTTCCAGCGGAGCACCGTGCCGTCGTTCCAGCTGCGACGCGACCGGCTCGACGAGCATCTCCTCGCCACAGCCGTCGCGGAAGGAGCGGAAATGCTGCGGCCGGCACGCGTCCGCGACGTCACCGTCGGCGACTTCGATCATCACGTGACGGTCGAGGTTGCAGGGGAGTCGCGCACGATCTCCTGCCGCTGGCTCGTCGATGCCACTGGTCGCACGAGTCTCATCGGCCGCAAGCTCGACCTCATCGAGAAGAACGAGGAGCACCCGACCGCGGCGATCTGGTGCCGCTGGCGCAACGTCCGACACATCGACGATCTCGCGGTCCGACTCGGTATCGCAGGCGGCAACGTCGGCTCGCGCAGGCTCGGCACGAACCACTACACAGGCCGTGGCTTCTGGATCTGGGTGATCCCTCTCGGCAACGGCGAGACGAGCATCGGTGTCGTCTTCGACAAACGTCTGGTCGAGCTCGACCAGAGCAGGAACAAGCCTGAGGACTTCGTTGCGTTCCTCCGCGCGATTCCATCGCTGCGCGAGCTGCTCGAGGGCGCCGAGCCGCGCCTCGAAGACTTCCGGTTCTACGGAAGCCTCGCGTACGCGACGAAGCAGTACATGGGGAGTGGATGGGCGCTCGTCGGCGATGCCGCGGTGTTCCTCGATCCGTACTATTCGCCGGGCCTCGATCACGCGGCATTCAGCGTGGAGGCGACGGCGGAGATCATCCGCAAGGAGACGTCGGGCGAGGATGTCGTCGCCCGCATCAAGGAGCACAACGAGACATTCCTCCGCTCGTACTGGCGCTTCTTCCACGCAACCTACAAGGACAAGTACTACTACATGGGCGAAGGCGATCTCCTCACCGCCTCGGTGCTGATCGAGACCGCGCAGTACTACCTCTTCGTCGTCATCCCGGCGTACCGCGTAATGAAGAAGTTCCACTGGATGCCGGTGCTCGGACCGAAGCCTGCGTTCCTCAGCTATCACCTGATGCGCCTCTGCACGCGGCGGTTCAAGACGATCGCGGAGAAGAGACGCGCTGCGGGGACAGCAGGGGAGCTGAACGACGGGCGCCGGACGGTGCTCTTCTTCGATCTCGGCTTCGCTCCTGTGCGGATGCTGTTTCGCGGGCTGAAGATCTGGATGAAGGCGGAGCTGCGGCTGCTGACGACGCGGGGGTGATGCACGGAGGGCGGACTTCAGTCCGCTGCTGCGGGATTCGAGGCCCGCAGCGGTTTGATCACCGCGCCGCGGACTGAAGTCCGCCCTCCGCTAAGCGTCCTGGGCGCCGCGGATCAGGACGGCGTGCCCTTCGCGATTTCCTCCAGCATCCGCCTGACCAGGACGAGTTGTCCGAGGTGGTAGGCGTTGTGGTCGGCGACGAGAAGGAGCTCGCGCAGCACGGTCTGGCCGTTGCCGTGCGGAATCTGCCCGTGGAGGTCGATCGATCGGTCCTTCGCGATGGCGAGGAGCGCGCGGCGATCCGCTCGAAACGCCTTGATGCTTTCGTTCCACGCCTGCGGGTTCGGCGGCACGGGCGAGTGGGGCCAGTAGCCTGACGGCCACTCGGGAGACACGTGCGCGGGGTCGCGTGTGAACTCGAGGATGTCCGACTGCGCGATGCGGAGGTGCTCGAGGAGCTCCCATGCCGAGTGCGGTGCGCCGGGTGGACGGATCCCGCGCAGCTTCGGGGGGACGCCCTTCACGGCATCGTCGAACGTGAGGTGCGCGCTGGCCGAGTCGAGAAGGGCGACCAGATGCTGACGGAACGAGCGGTCGCTGTCCATGCAGTCCTCCTGCGCAATGATGCATCAGGTCGGGCTAAGCGCTCGATCCTGCCACGAACTCCGCCATCCGGCGGGCGATCATCCGGCTGCGTTGCTTGAGGAAGTCGGCGCGGACGCCGTCGAACGATTCGTCCACGCACTCGGCGAAGAGCTCGAGCCACCTCTCGAAGTGGTGCGACTCGAGCGGCGATTTCCGGCTGAGCTCCTCGTGCAGAAGAAGAGGATTCCGGCCGTGGCGGCTGTAGGACGACCCGCCGAAGAGGATGCTCTCCCAGAAGTCCCCGATGACCGGCAGGTGGCGGTCGAGGTCGAGCTTGGCGACATCGGTGAAGAGATAGCCGATCGTCGGGTCGTTCATCGCCCTGCCATAGAAGCTGACCATCAGGCGGTCGATCTCTTCTCGCGAGTGGATGTCTGAGTTCACGAGAGGCTGAACAGCGGGAAGATTGTGGGCATTGCCTCCCTGTATCCTTCCCTCGCGAGCCTCGGTATGAACTTCTGGAAGCGCACTCTCAGTGTGGTGGTGTTCTGCGCGGTGCTGGTCGCGTGCAGAGAAGAGGTTCCGCCCCAGCGTGCGGCAACGCCTCGGCCGGTCGAGACCTCCACCACTGCGGCGCGGGACGTGAAACCTTCGCCCGAGGTCCTCGCGCTGCTCGAGCCCGACCCCGACCTCGACTCGACGATCACGCCGGAAGAGGCGAAGGCGACGCTGGAGGCGGCGCGCGGGCAGGGGACCGCACCGCAGACGACGCGTCCTGCCGCGGAACCTCGTGCCGCGGAATCCGACACGGCCGCCTCGGGCGAGTGGGCGAAGCTCGAAGGGGAGAAGCGGCGGAAGATCGAGGCCTGGCAGACGAGGATCGCGTCGACGACGGTCTACGTCGCGGACGCCTCACCCTGGTATCACTCCGCGGGCTGCGAAGACCTTCACCGGTATTTCTTCGACCGCAACCGCGTCCTCCATCGGATCTACGTAGGGCGGCCGATCACGCTGAAACAGGCGGCCGACGCACAGAGGGAGCCTCACGGAGAGTGCGGACCTCCGTCGCATCGCTTCTGAGGCAGGTGCGCAGAGTCGCGGTCAGGTCGCGGAGCTCGGCGCTCTCGGCACGGTTTTCCACTTCTTCATCAGGGCAAGCACCGACGAGAGCGCCTGGCGGGCCTTGTCGTAGTCGGGCTTGAGCGTGAGCGCGCGACGGTAGGCGGCCGCGGCCTGAGGGAGGTGCTCGAGCTGGCGGTACGACAGGCCGAGGTTGAAGAGGAGGGCGGGATCCGCGGCGTTCCGTTCGACGAGGTGCTCGAAGCGCTGCGCCGCATCGAGCCAGCGGCCGAGTCGCCCGTACAACAGGCCGAGCGCGGTCGCTGCATCGAGGTCGTCCGGCTGAAGCTCGGTGTACTGCTGCCACGCGAGCACCGCGTCGGGCCAGTTCTGTCTGCGCGAATGATCGATCGCCACCCGTTTCAGCTGCTGCAGCGCATCGCCCGCCGGCTCGCTCTCCGGCATCGCGTCGCTGAACGCAGGCGTGGACTCGAGCCCGATCTCCGCAGCGAGTCCGGCCGCTCTGCACGCGTCGCTCGATCCGGCGTCGAGTCCGCGGATCTCGGCCTCGGCGGCGTTGTGGGCGCGCTCCTCGTAGAAGTGCTGCAGGACCTCGCGAACACGCGGGTGTTTCTCGACGATCGCCTCGAGCGTGTTGCGCTCGAGCCGCAGCAGCTCGCAGCGCGTGGCCGCAGTGATGGTCGCCGTCCTGCGCTTGCCGCTGAGCATCGCGATCTCGCCGAAAAAGTCCCCCTCGTTGAGCTGGCGCACCTGCGTGCTTCCGGCGTCCTTGTTCTTCACGAACGCCTTCGCGGTCCCGCTCGTGAGGACGTAGAGGGTCTCGCCCTGTTCGCCTTCGGTGATGAGGATGTCGCCCGCTTCGAACGTCAGGAGCTCGAGCCCCCGCACGACTTCGAGGAGCTCGCTCTCGGAGAAGTCGTCGAACAGGAGGCTCGAGATGCGTGGCCCGGCGCTGCGGCCGGGTCGCGAGATGGTGGACCAGAGATCGTCGACATCGACGCCGTCCGCGATCTCGGCGAGCAGGCTCGCCTCTTCTTCAGCGGAAGGGGACTGCGTCGGCGGCTGCAGCGTGACGGTTCGTTTTCTCGGGACCCGGGCGGGTGGCAGTGTCTCGTCCAGTTCAGACGCCGGCTCATCTGAGGGAGGAGGCGCAGCCTTGAACAGCTCGACGATGCGCGCGTCGAGGTCGGTGCGGGCGGGATCGAGCTTCTGGACCTTCTTGAGCACCGCCACGGCCTGCGCCGCGAGGCGCTGGCCTGCGAAGATGTCGGCGACGCTCTCGAGGATCCCGGTCGCCTCGGCGATCATCCCCTTGCGCACGAGCACGTCGGCCTGGAGCAGGCGCAGCGCGGTGTCGCCGGGCGAGCCCTCGTCCTGCTGCCGCAGCACGTCGAGCGCTTCGTCGTAGGTCCTGCGCGAGATCAGGTCGAGGACTCTGGCGGATCTGCCCGACTTGCGGGGAGGCTCGAGACTCACATTCGGCTCCTTGGGTGGTCGTGGCATCGTGGCTGTGCTGTCAGGCCCTGGCGCTCTTCTTGATCCGGTCGAGCACGGACGCGAGCCCCTTCCGGGCGTTGTCGTAGTCGGGCTTGATCGCGAGTGCCTGGCGGAACGCGCCGGCCGCCTGCGGCAGCTGGTCGAGCTGCCGGTAGGAGAGGCCGAGATTGAAGAGGAGGGTGGCGTCCTTCGACTTCAGGACGACGAGCCGCTCGAAGGTCTGAGCGGCTTCCATCCACCTGCCGACTTTTCCGAAGAGCACGCCGAGCGCGTTCGCGGCGTCGGTGTCTTCGGGCTTGAGCGCGATGTACTGCTGCCAGGCCTGCACCGCGTCGGCCCAGTTCTGTTTGCGCGAATGCTCGATTGCGATCCGGCGCAGGTGCGCGAGGCGAACCTCCGCGGGATCGTCCTCGAGGTCTTCCTCGGTGATGACGACGGTCTCGTAGACGCGCGGCTGCTCTCCGTGCGACTCGTCGGCGAGGCCGGCCTGACGGCAGGTCTCGCTCGACCCGGCGTCGAGGCCGCGGATCTCGGCTTCCGCCGCGTTGTGGGTGCGCTCTTCGTAGAACTGCTGCAGCACCTCGCGGACGCGGGGATGGGTGCTCGTGATCGCGTCGAGCGTCGCACGGTCGAGGCGAAGCAGCTCGCAGTGGCCGGCGGCCGTGATCGTGGCGGTGCGCGGCTTTCCGGTCAGGATCGAGATCTCGCCGAAGAAATCGCCCTCGTTGAGCTGGCGGACCTGGGTGTTGCCGCCGTCCCGGTTACGGACGAACGCCTTCGCCGAGCCGCTGGTGAGGACGTAGAGGCTGTCGCCTTTCTCGCCTTCGCTGACGAGGATGTCGCCGGGCTCGTACGTGAGGAGCTCGAGGCCGCGCATGACTTCGAGCAGCTCGTCCTCGGAAAGGTCGTCGAAGAGCGGGCTGCGCCTGCGGCTTTCCTCGGCCTCACTCGCGACCGGCTCAGCCCCGGAGAACTCGGAGAAATCGAGGAGCTCCGAGGCGCCTGGACTTCCGCTGAGGTCAAGCGGAGCGGAGGCCGGACCAGGGTCGAAGAGGGCGGCTGCAATCGGTTCGGGGGCCGGCGGCGGTGCCGGCGCGTTGGCCGGGGATGGGCTCTCGAAGCCGATGTCGAGGGCGTCGTCGTCGGGAGGAACGATGCCCAGGTCCAACATCGAATCGGCGGCGGCCTGCGCGGGGGCTTCGACGGTTCTCGGCCGCGAGACCGGCGCCGCGCCGCCCTGCGACTTGAACAGCTCCACGATCCGAGGCTCGAGGTCCTTGCGGGCCGGGTCGAGTTTCTGGATCTTCTTGAGCACCGCGGTCGCCTTGGCTGCGAATCCCTGCATCGCGAAGTCGTCGGCGACGGCCTCGAGCAGGCGGGTGGCCTCGTCGACCTTCCCCTGCAGCGCGAGGACGTCTGCGGTCTGCATCCGGAGCGAGTTGTCTCCGGGCGAGTTCCTGAGCTGCTCCTGCAGCATCGCGAGTGCTTCTGCGTACTTCTTGCGCGCGATGAGGTCGGGCACTTTCGCCGACTTGCTCGAGGCGAGAAGCTCGAAAACCATGGTCCCTCCCTGATGAGGTTCGCCGACTGGTGGAGAGCGAACTACGTCTGCGCTTCGCCGGAGCGTTGTCTGATGCGGGCGAGGACGGCGGACAACGCCTGCTTCGCCTTGTCGTAATCGGGTTTGATCTCGAGTGCCTTGCGATAAGCGTGCTCGGCCTGCGGAAGCGCGTCGAGCTGCCGGTACGAGATGCCGAGGTTGAAGTAGTTCGTGGCGTCCGTGGGGTTCAGCTCCACCAGGTGCTCGAAGGTTCCGGCGGCGTCCTTCCAACGTCCGAGCTTGCCGAAAAGCACGCCGAGGGCATTGCCTGCGTCGGCGTCCTGGGGTCTCAGTGCGATGTACTGCTGCCAGGCCTGAACTGCGTCGTTCCAGTTCTGCTTGCGCGAGTGCTCGATCGCCGTGTTCCGGAGGTACTGCAGGCGGATCTCGGTGGCGTCGTCGACGACCTGAGCTTCGGGTGCTGCCGTCGCCGCCGCTTGTGCGGTCGATTCTTCTTCGTCGGCGAGGCCGGCCTTCTTGAGCGTCTCGCTGCATCCGGGATCGAGGCCGCGGATCTCGGCTTCCGCGACGTTGTGCGCGCGCTCGAAATAGAACTGCTGGAGGACCTCGCGGATGCGCGGCCGGGTGGCGGTGATCGAGTCGAGCGTCTCGCGGTCGAGGCGGAGGAGCTCGCACGGCACCGCGGCGGTGATCGTCGCGCTGCGCGGCTTTCCGGTGAGGATCGAGATCTCGCCGAAGAAGTCGCCATCGTTGAGCTGCCGGACCTGCGTGCTTCCGCCTTTCCGGTTGCGGACGAAGGCCTTCGCGGTTCCGCTGGTGAGGACGTAGAGGCTGTCGCCCTCCTCGCCCTCGGTGACGAGGATGTCGCCCGGCTCGAAGGTGAGCAACTCGAGCCCGCGGACGACCTCGAGGAGCTCGTCCTCGGAGAAGTCGTCGAAGAGCGGGCTCACGACTCGCGGCGACGAGGGCGCGTGCTCGACCGCCGCCGCTGCGGTGAACTGCTCGATGTCGACCGTGACCGGCTCTTCTGCGCGCGGAGTCTCGGGGATGACGGCGACCGGAGGAGGGGAGGAAAGAAGCGGTGGCGCAGACAGCGGCTTCGAGCCGGCCACCGCCTGCAGCGCTGCGCCGATGTCGACGCTGGCGCCGCCGTCGGGCGTCAGGATCCCGAAGCCTTCGATCGGGCCGGCGTCGTACGAGGAGGGGACCTTCGTCTCCGCCTTGCTGTGGTCGAGCGTCATCTGCTGGATGGTGACGCCCGAGACGACGCTGTGGTCGATGTCGGAAGTCTTCCAGGTGCGGAAGTCACCGCTGCGGCCCGGAGAGGTCGACTTGAACACGCCGACGATCTTCGAGTCGAGGTCGCGGCGCGATGGATCGAGCTTCTGGATCTTCTTGAGCACCGCGATCGATTTGGCCGCGAAGCCCTGCGACGCGAACTCGTCGGCGATGGCCTGAAGGATGCGGGTCGCGTTGTCGACCTTCCCCTGAGCCGCGAGAACGTCGGCCGCCTGCATGCGGAGCGGCGTGTCGCCCGGAGCTCTCTTGAGCTGCTCTTTCAGAATGGCGAGCGCTTCGTCGTACTTCTTCCGGGCGATCAGGTCGGGGACGCTGGCGGACTTGCTCGAGCTTGAGAGAAGTTCGAAGACCATGGAGATCCCTCGATTCGGTGGTTCTGGGAATGCTCAGAAGCGTATCAGCGCGGAGAGGATCAGGCACTGATTTCTGACACCCGACTCCTCATGAGGTTTGTCGGATGCTCGAGACCTCGGTCCCCTGCGGGCCGATGCCTGTCGGAAGATCCTCCTCGAACCAGGTTCGGCCGACGTCGAAGAAGCGCAAGAGCTCCGCGGCATCGGTTCCTCGTAGCGCTGCTGCGAAGCGATCGAGCTCCTCGCGGAGGACGTCCACGGCGTGCCCGATGAACGGCGCGTTGTCCGCCGAGATCGCGGACCATATCTCCGGTGAAGAACCTGCGAGCCGCGTCATGTCCCGGCCGCCGGGACCGAGCTCCGGCCTCGGGATGCCGTTCAAGGCGAGAACGCGAGCCATTGCGCTCGCGAGCACGTGCGGCAGGTGGCTGGTCAGCGCAAGGAGCCGGTCGTGCTCCGGGGCGGTGGTGATCTCAGGGATGCCCCCCAGCAGACTCCAGAGCTCATGAGCGAGACGCACTGCTTCGTCCGTGGCCGATCTGCTCGGCAC
>JBAQWH010000281.1:0-8930 GCA_049298815.1 Thermoanaerobaculia bacterium
GAGAGCCATGTCGGCGTTGCGGCGGGTGTCAGCCGAGCGCTCGGTGGTCTTCTTGTCGAGCATCGATCGCGCCTGGGCGCGATAGGACTGGAGAACCGAGTAGTTCTGCGTCCGCTGGATGACGCCCTGGCTCTGCGAGATGTCCCACTCCCGGGTCGCCGCCTCGATGTCGCCGAGGTTGAAGCGCGCGACCCCGAGCCAGAAGTGCGGCACGTACTCGATCGTCTGGTTCCGGGCGGCCGGCACCGAGAGCGCCTCGGTGGGCCGCTGGCCGATGGCGATCTCCATCTGCTCGACGGCGGTGGTCCAGTCGCGACCCTGTGCGGCGGTCACGCCTTTCCGGTAGGCCTCAATCCATCGGACCGGTGCGGCGTTCGCGACGCCGGCAACGAGAACCACGAGCATCAGCGCGGCTGCCCGTCTCATCGCCCGCCCCTTTCGAACGTCGGCAGCGCATCGGGCTGGACGAACTCGACCGAGAGCAGCTCGCGCTTGCCGGCCACGAGGTCGATCTCGAATTTCTCCCGCTTGCTCGACAGCGGATTGCGGAGCGTCACTTCGTAGCTCCCCGCCGGCAGGGCGAGCATCGTCGGCGTGATCTTGTCGTTCTCCGTCACGTGGACGACCTTCCCCGTAGTCCGGTCCTTCACCTCCGCGACTTCGGCCCAGGGGAACGCGTTGATGCTGAGTCGTGCGGGTTCGGCGGCCGCCGTGACGACGGCCGAAGCCTGCACGGGCGCCGCGGTCACCTCGGACTTGCTCCCGCGCCTCCAGAGGATCGCCGAAGCGGCGATCACCACGACGAGGAGTGCGGCGGCGGCGATTGCCCAGAGCGGTCGCGGCCGGCCCGCGTCGTCCCTCAGCGTCGGGATCGACAGCGTCTTGAGGCCAAACGGTTTCGCCGCCTGGATCGTGGTGGCCGTCTGCGTGACCTCTTCGACCGCGATCCCGCGAGGATCGGTGCGGATCGTCGTCGAGTCCGAGAAGGCGGCTGGAGCCGTGCGAATGGTGGCATCGCCACGCCCATCGATCGTCGCGCGCGCGGTCTGGTACTCCGCTTCGACGCGCTCTTCGGGCGTGAGCCGCTCGACCGTCACGTCGTCGCGTCCGGCGGCCATGATGATCCCGGTCGGAATCTCGGAGAGCGCGGGGACAATGTCGCGCAGGGCGTCGGCCATCTCGCGCGCGGTCGCGAAGCGCTTCGTGCGGTCCTTCTCGAGTGCGCGGAAGATGATCGCTTCGAGCGCCTCGTCCGCCAGCCCGAGAGGCTTCGGCGACTCCTTGCCGTGCAGCATCAGGTACCCGTGCGGGGTGTCGGCAAGGAAGGGCGGGATGCCGGCGAGCGCTTCGTACATCAGGATGCCGAACGAGTAGAGGTCGGCGCGACCGTCGATCCGCTCGCCTGCCTCGAGCATCCCGAGATGCTCCGGCGAGCAGTACTTCCACTTGCCGACGAAGATGCCGGTCTTGGTCTTGTCGTCGCCCGTCTCGCCCCACTGCTTCGCGATGCCGAGGTCGATGATCTTGACCCGCTCTTCCCCTTCCTCGTCGCGCGTGATCATCAGGTTCTCGGGGCTGACGTCGCGATGGACCACGCCGGCGCGGTGGATCGAGTCGAGCCCGCGCAGCGCCTGAATCGAGATGCTCGCCGCGTAGCGCGGCGAGAGGCTGCCGCGCGCCCGCAGCAGATCGGCGATCGTCGTCCCCTCGATGTACTCCCACACCATGTAGTAGGAGCCGTCGGGGAGTGCCGAGAAGTCGTAGAGCGTCGCGACGTTGGGATGATGGATGCGCGTCGCGAGTCTGGCCTCGCGGATGAACCGCTCGTGCGCATCCGCTTCCGCAAGCATGTTCGGCCGCATCATCTTGATGACGCGGATCGTCTTGAGGTGGACGTGCAGGACCTTGTAGACCTCCCCCATGCCACCGATACCGAGGCGCGAGAGGATCTGGTATTTGCCGTCGATCGGGCTGTCGAGATAGCGGCGGAGGAAGTCGGTGATCGGTTCGCCGCAGAAGGGGCAGGCCTTGAAGTTCGCGTCGATCGCCGACTTACAGCTGATGCAGAAAAATCCCATCGCGCTGCTCCTCAGGCTCCGCCTGCCGGTTGTTCACCACGAAGCTTCGTGATTGCGGTGTGCTCGGTTCTGCTGATGAACTTCGTGAGCTCGGGGCCCTCAGGGGAGAGCGCGAGGAGGTCGGCTACCCGCGGTGTGACGCGGATGAGCTGGACGCCCGTGCCGAGCTCCGCAGCGCGCGTCAGGACGCGCGACATCGACGCGATGCCGGAGCCGTCCATGCCGAGGAGGTAACCGAGGTCGAGGAGCACCGGAAGGCCGCTCTCCAGCTCCGCCATGACCCGCTCCTCGAACCTGGCAAACGTCTTCGCTCCGAGGAATCCGACGACGTCCAATGCGGCGACCCCGTGATCCGAGCAGGCACGCCGAGTGACCGCGAGATCGACGTTCGGCGCAGCCTCCATCGGCACCGCAGCCTGCACCTCGCGAATGGGACGCGTCGCCGGAAAGAAGAAGACGAGCTCCTCGTCGCAGACCGTGATCACGTCGCCATCCTGGAGCGGCACCGTGTCGCCGAGCTCCACCGGCCGCGAGTTCACCGCCACCGGGTTCTTCTTCGAGAGACGCTTGATGACGTAGCCGCGGTCGACGGAGACGACGAGGCAGTGCCGACGGGAAATGTCGGCGGAGGAGAGCTTCAGGTCACATTCGGCAGCGCGGCCGATCATGGCGGAATGCTCGAACACCAGCGCCCGCGGGACGCCACCGGGGGAGAGGCAGCGGAGCTCCGCAGCCTCGATGTCGCGCGGCACATGGGTGGTCCGCCGCTCCGGGGCCGCCGGCAGAGTCTCGATCGCAGTCGACGCGTAGAGGTCGGTGATCGCAACGCGGTCGGTGCCCGAGCGCAGCACCGGGATGAGCGTCACCCGGATGTCACCGATCGCGAGCGAAGTCGGTGCGTCGAACTTGAGCGTCGAGATCCGCTCGCCGGCCAGGAACGTGCCGTTCGAGCTGTTGTCGATGACGAGATAGCCGTCGCTCGGTCGCTCGGCGCGGATCGAGAGATGTCTCGAGGAAACGAGCGGGTCCTCGACGACGATGTCGTTCGCTGGATCGCGACCCACCGACACCCACTCGTTTGAAAACGAGGCATCGTGAATGACTTCCCCGGCCCGCTCGACGAGGACTCGCAGCATGGACGCTCCCTCTGCGGGCGATTATAGGGGCAAGACTGCAACCCGCCATGCCACGGAAGGGTTGCCCGTTGCGCGACCGCGCCTCCCCATCACAGACACCCTCTCGCACGCGTCCTATAATCGCGGCAAGGTCGTCCACAAAGGACAGGACAGCATGCGCATGCAGCAACGGCTCGCCCTGACTCTCATCCTGCTCGCACTCGCGGGGACACTCCCGGCGCAGACGGTCGCGCCGGCGCAGGCGTTGACCTGCGGAACATCCTCGGCCGGGTCGTCCGCCGGCTGCGATTCGCATCACTTCCACGTGTCGCTCTATCGTTTCGAGACCCGGAGCTGGGCCGAAGCGTGGGGGGTGAACGGCTTTGCGACCGCCGCGGGCTGCGAGGCGGCCCGCATCGTCGAATTCCGCAACTCGCAGGCGCTCCTCACGTTCATCCGCGCCAAGCAGCCGAAGAACCCGATCGAGATCCTCCGCGTCGGCGCCTGTCATTGCGACATGAGCACCGACAAGACGCACGCCCGCTTCCTCGATGACGTGAAGCGCCAGCGCCAGGTCCGCGAGGTCCAGGTGATCCGTGCGGAGATCCGCGAGCGGCTGCTCGACATGGGCGCCGCTCCCGGCTCCGAGGTCATCCGAACCCTGGTGCAGCCACCGTCAGCGTTTCCGAATGCGGTCTGGTCGCGCCAGATCCCGCCGCCCGAGAACCCTCGCGGCTTCATCGTGGATCCCGCCACGATGGCGCTCAAGGACACCGCGATCGGCAAGGAGACGGCGCGCCGCGAGTCGGAGACCCCGTTCGAGCTCGCGGCCATCGGTACCGCTTCCGAGTCGGCTCCTTCCGGCGGCACCCCTCCGGCCGAGCCTCTCCCTCTTCCCGAGACGAAGGTCGAGGCCGAACAGGAAGTGGCGCCTCCCGCGGACGACGCGATCGCAGAGACGCCTCGCGAAGCCGAGCAGGCGCAGGAAGAGAGCGCCGCCGACCGCTTCATCTCCTACGAGACCTCGCGGATCAGCAACATCCTCAAGGCGAGCGAGTCGATCAGCGACGATGAAGTGCGGAGGAAGATCTTCGAGAGCTCGCTCGAGCGGTCGCAGGTCCTCGAGAACCTCAGGAAGATCATCGACGGCGCCGGCACGAAGAGCCGGCTCGCCGACCTCGCGCAGAAAGCGCTGAGCGAGCCGAACGACTACGAGCTCGTGAACCGGCTCTTCGGTCCGCTGATCGCGAAGCACTGGGCGCCGACCGACGCGCGCGACGTCGTCATCACCTTTCCGTCCGCGCTCTCCGACGACCCGGTCTCGGTCCTGCGCGACACCACCGGCCGCTTTTCGCTCGAAGAGCGCCAGACCGCCCTCTACATCGCGCTCGCGCGCGAAGCTCTCACGTCGCGGCAGGAGTCGTGGCTCACCGGCGTCGTGGAGACTCTGGCGTCACAGTGACGCCTTTCGCCGAGGTTCGTATGGTCCGTCGATCGATTCTCGCGTTCATCGCTGCAGCGCTCCTCGCCTTCCCGATGGCGGGCCAGGAACCTTCGTCCAGCGAGGCGTTCAACCGCGCCGTCTTCTTCGGCGGAAAGTTCTTCTCGCTCGGCGAGTACTCATCCGCGTACGAACAGTTCGCGAAGGCCGAGGCGATCCACCCGGACCACCCGGCGCTCATCTACAACCTCGCGGTCGTCCTCTTCAAGCTGGGCCGCTTCTCCGAGGCCCAGGTCAGGATCGACCGCTACACGCAGCTCTACCCGCACGGCACCGAGCTTCCGCAGGTCACGCGCCTGCAGATGGAGCTCGAGTTCGAGCGCGAGCTCCAGAAGACGCGACAGGCGGCCCAGAGCTACCTCGAGCTGTTCAACCGGGGCAAGTTCCTCTTCGGCAAGGCCGACGTCGACGGCGCCCTCCGCGTGTTCCAGGAGGCCGAGCAGCAACGCCCCGAAGACCCCGCCGTCGTCTACAACCAGGCCCTCGCCTGCGAAGCCAAGGGCGACTACGCACGGGCGACCGAGAAGCTGCGCCGCTACGCCTCACTCATCGGTGAGGCGTCCGACAAGAGCGCCACCGACCAGAAGATCTTCGTCCTCGAAGCCGAGATGCAGGACATGAAGACGAAGATCGTCTGCCCCTTCTGCGGCGCGAAACTGAGCGAAGGGGCCACCTGGTGCCATCACTGCTGGCACGGACCCTACCTCACGAAGAGCCCGCAGTGGAACGCGCGTCCCTGCGGAGCGGGAGCATCCGCCACACGCACCCTCTCTCGACCCGACGGCCGGATCGAGCGAAACGAGGATCTCCCCTGTCAGACCGCGGAAGGCGGTTACGCCGAGGCGCTCCGGTACTCCCCGGCGCGGCAGCAGGCAATCCGCCGCGCCCGCACGAGCGAGGGATGGACCTACTCCCCGGCCCGGACTCTCGAACAGTGGACCGACAGCGACGGCAACAAGCTCGAGCTTCATCACGGACCGGACTTCCTCGAATCCGTCGTTTCGCCGACGACCGGCGAGGTCCTCCACTACGCCGCGCATCGCGCCGGCGAGACCTGGCTGCTCGACCGCGAGGACGTCGTCATCGAAGGTCAGCGCTACGCGAAGACGTACACCTTCGACGAGAAGGGGCAGATCACACAGGAGACCGTGCAATACCGCGCGAGCTCGGCGTGCAACCACCTGATGACCACCACCGCGACGTACGCGTACGCCAACGACCGCGTGGAGTCGATCGCGTTCCACGGCGAGTACGACGGCTACCCGATCGAAGGGCTGCCGAAGGTGACCTGGGACGCACTGCTCACTTACACGTACGACGACAAGGGGCGCGTGCAGAAAGAGGATCTCGTCGTCTCGTCCCACACCAAGACCTACGCGCTCAAGCCGCAGGACAAGCACCGCGACGAGCTCGAGCTCCTGCACCGCGGCATGCGCGTGAAGAAGCCGCTCGACATCCTCGGGCGCGGCGATCTCTGCGCGGTCGGCGGGGCGACGCCAATCGGCAACGCCATCGACCTCCGGCCGTTCTACACCGTCTCACCCAACGTCGCGATGGCGCTCCCGTTCGGGGTGAGCCGCGTGACCGTGGCGTTCACGTATTAGGGATAGGACAATAGGACAATAGGACCTATAGGACCTATGGGACCTATGGGACCCCACCCACCCCTTTACGGCACACTCGGGGTTGGCTCACGGGGGGTCCTATTGGTCCTATTGGTCCTATTGGTCCTATTGGTCCTATTGGTCCTATCCCCCACCCACCGCCATCTACTGCGGCGTAATCGTCGTGATGTGCTGGGTCTCGTTGTTGGTCACGGTCACGAAGGCCCAGATGCGCGGCTTCGGGAACATCGGCGGCGAGGTGATCGGCTCGAGGGCCTGCACGGTGATCGTCGTCGTGGTCGGGCTCGCGCCCGGCACTGGCGGCGGCGGGAAGAAGGTGATTTCCGCATAGGCCGGGTCGTTGCCGTCGCGCGGGCTGCGCAGCGAGACGTTCCGCCCCTCGTTCCCTGCGACGACGTACACGTTGTAATCGGAGCCGACGCCGTAGATGCGGAGGGTGAGCCGGTAGCGGGGATCGAGAGGCACGCCGACGAGAGCGACCTCCTGCTCGAAGTCCTCGTCGCGGACGATCGGGATCTCGGTCCCGAAGTTCGTGGCGCTGCGGCTGACGTCGAACGCGCGCAGGTTCATCGCGAGGGCCGGCAGGGCGTCCCTCGTCACGTCGACGAACCGTCCCGGCCCGCTCGGCCGGTCGCCGTCCTGATCCTCGAACGTCCCGAGCCCCCGAGGGACGTCGACGAAGGAGGACGTCGCAGAACGGAGGCCCCAGATCCGGGCCAGCGAGCGTCCGCGGTTCAGGATCCGGAAGTCGGTTCGGAACTCCGAGCCGAAAGCACCCCGCACCGGCGGCATGTAAATCGGGAGGAGGAACCGCTCGAGCGCGGCCTCTGAGCTGCCCTGGTAAGTGAAGCGCGGACCCGGCGCCGAACGGCCGTTGTACTGGTCGACGGTGACGAACACCTCGCCCCCGATCTGGGCCGGCGCAACCGCCTGGATCGTCGTGTCGCTCACGAGGTTGACCGCCGGCGAGGGGAACTCGCCGAAGAAGACGTCGGGGGGGAGCGGCGGACTGCAGATGATGCAGGTCGAGAAGCCGGTCCCGGTGATCGTCACGAGCGTCCCGCCCGAGGTCGGGCCGCTGGCTGGTGAGATCGACTGGACCGTCGGCTGCGCCAGCACGGTGGACGCCGAGAGGAGAAGCACTGCGAGGAGAGCTCTGAGCATGGCCCGGATGATAAGGGAAGGCTGACACCCGCTGTCACGCTCAGCAGTATCCAGCGGCGGGGTTTTCGAGCCGCGGAGCGGCGAAAGGGTCGAGGAACCCCGAGGAACCCCGAGGAACCCGAGGAACCCGAGGAACCCCGAGGAACCCCGAGGAACCCGAGGAACCCCGAGGAATCCGAGGAACCCGAGGAACCCCGAGGAACCCCGGAACTACTTCTTCTTCACGGCCGCCAGGCTGATCGCGACCTTGACGTCGTCGCTGAGCAGCGCGCCGCCGGCGTCGAGCGCCTTGTTCCAGGTGATGCCGTAGTCCTTGCGGTCGAGGGTCGTCTCGATCTCGAAGCCGGCGCGCTCGTTACCCCACGGATCCTTGCCGAAGCCGAGGAACGAGACCGGAAGGGTGATCCGCTTCGTCACACCGTGCATCGTGAAGTCTCCGGTCACGTCGTAGACGTCCTTCTGCTTCGACGCCTTGACAGCCGTGCTCTTGAAGGTGATCGCGGGGAACTTTTCGACGTCGAAGAAGTCGGCGCTGCGGAGGTGCTTGTCGCGATTCTCGTTCGCGGTGTCGATGCTCGCGGCCTTGATCGCGAACTCCACGGTGGAGGCGGCGGGGTTCGCCCGGTTGATGTTGACGGTCGCGTCGAAGTCGTTGAAGCGGCCGGTGACGTTCGCCACCACGTGGCGGACCTTGAACTCGACGGACGAATGTCCCTTGTCGACCGAGAACACTTCGGCGGCCGGGGCATCGGCCGCGAAGAGCGGCGTAGCGGCGAGGGCGGTGAGCAGCAGGGTCGGGATCAGTTTCACGATTTCTCCTTCTTTTCCTTCGGATTGGTTCGCGGCGCAGGGAGCGTCGCGTGAAGTGCGTCACGGGTTCGGTCCAGGAGGTCGACGAGCATCACGACTTCCGTATCGTTCAGCGTCGCGAGCGCCTCGGTGTCGCGGTCGAGCACCGGCTGGTCCGTCGCGGCCAGCAGCTCGAGCCCGCCGGCGGTGATGCGGCAGAAGACCTGCCGGCGGTCGGACGGGCAGCGCTCGCGGGTGACGAGCCCCTTCGCCTCCAGGCGGTCGATCAGCCGGGTGATGCCGGGGGTCTGTTCGATCATCCGCTCGGCGATCTCGAGCGTCGGGAGTCCGGAGTCGCCGGCGCCGCGCAGGATCCGCAGGACGTTGTACTGCTGCGTCGTGATGCCGTGAGGCTCGACGATCGACGCGACGGCTCGGCGGACCAGGTCGGCCGTCCGGAGGAGCGCGACCGCCGCCTCGTGCGAGGGGGAAGCGAACGGCTTGCGCTGCTTGAGCTCCTGCTGGAGTCGGCTTTTCGGGCTCACGATGGGGAGACGATACGGGGGATTAGTTGACGTGTCAAGTATTGATTGGTCAGATATTGCGGCGACGTCCGTGAGTCTGAGTCCTTCGGTTCCTCGGGTTCCTCGGGGTTCCT
>JBAQWH010000282.1:0-17090 GCA_049298815.1 Thermoanaerobaculia bacterium
GTCGTGCAACCCGGCCATCGGCGGCCTCGCGAAAGGGAACCTGGTCAAAGAGATCGATGCCCTCGGCGGTCTCATGGCCGAGGCGACCGACCGAGCTGGTATTCAGTTCAAGGTCCTCAATCGGTCGAAGGGACCGGCCGTCCAGGGGCCGCGCGCCCAGTGCGACCGGGACCTCTACGCCCGAGCCGTCCGGGACCTCCTCGCCGCCGAACCTCTCGTCACCATCGTCCCCGGCTCGGTCCGCTCCCTGATCCATCGCGGCCACAGGGTCGAGGGCGTCGTCCTCGAGGATGGCTCCGAGCTCCGCGCCCGCGCCGTCATCGTTACGACCGGCACCTTCCTGCGGGCGCTCATGCACTCCGGCGAGGTGAAGACCGCCGGCGGCCGCTTCGGCGAGCCGGCCGCGGAAACGCTCTCGGCGTCCCTCCTTGCGCTGGGGCTCCGCCTCGGACGCCTCAAGACAGGCACCCCTCCCAGGATCGATCGCGACTCCGTCGACTACTCTCGGCTGGAGGAAGCCCCCGGCGACCCGGTTCCTCGGCCCTTTTCCATCCTCACCGACGAGCTGCCGCAACCCCAGGTCCTCTGCTGGCTGACGTATACGAGCGAGTCCGCGCACGCTCTGATCCGGGCAAACCTCCACCGCGCACCGATGTACTCGGGACAGATCCAGGGGACCGGACCGCGCTACTGCCCATCGATCGAGGACAAGGTGGTCCGCTTCGCCGACAAGGAACGCCATCAGGTGTTCGTCGAACCGGAAGGACTCGAGCACCCCTGGCTCTACCTCAACGGTGTCTCGACGTCGCTCCCGGCCGACGTCCAGGACGCGGTCGTCCGGTCGCTCCCCGGGTTCGCCCACGCGACGATCGCCCGCTACGGTTATGCCGTCGAGTACGACTTCGTGAATCCGGAACAGCTCGAGCCAACGCTGCAGGTGCGCGGGGTCGACGGGCTCTACCTCGCGGGGCAGATCAACGGGACCTCCGGATACGAGGAAGCCGCCGCGCAGGGGCTCCTCGCCGGCATCAACGCGTTGCAGTCGATTCGGGGCGAGGAGCCGGTCGTGCTGCGGCGGGACCAGGCGTATACCGCAGTGATGCTCGACGACCTCGTCACCCTCGGCACCGAGGAGCCCTACCGGATGTTCACGTCGCGGGCGGAGCACCGGCTGCTCCTTGGATGCGACTCCGTGTACGAACGGCTTTCTCCGATTGCCGCCCGGCTCGGGCTGCTCCGGGAGGACAGGCTGCGGAGGATCGAGGCGCGGGTCGGGCGGATGGAGCGTGCGCTGGCAGCGGGGGAGACCGAATTGCGGCCGGATCGAGAGACGGTCGCCTGGCTCGCGGAAGCGGCGGTCGAGCTCACCGCGCAGAGCACCGTTGGAAAGCTGATGCACCGGCCCGATTTCGACCTCGAGCGTTTCATCGCCGCTGCCGGGGCTGCTCTGCCGGAGGTTGCGGCCGCGTTCGGGGCGCTCAATGAGGAGGAGCGGGAGGGGGTCGTCAGCCGGCTCCGCTACGCCGGCTACATCCGGCGGCAGCAGCGTGAGGCCGAAAAGCTGGTCGAGGACGAGGATGTGAAGCTGCCGCGGGAGATGTCGTACGAGCTTCCGGGGCTGTCGCGGGAGATGACGGAGAAGCTCTCGCGGCTGCGGCCGGCGACCCTGGGACACGCGAGCCGGATTCCGGGAGTGACGCCGGCGGCCGTGGCGCTGCTGCGGATGCGGGTGAGGAGAAGGATGGAGTAAGAAGTAAGAAGTATGAAAGGGGAGGACCAGGGCCCTCGTTTTCATACTTCATCCTTCTTACTTCTTACTTCCTTTTTTATGCTCACAGACGAACAACGCAGCCGTCTGGCGCTCTATCGGAGCGAGCTGCTCCGATGGAACGCGAAGGTGAACCTCATCGGCCCGGAGGCGAGGGAGAACCTCGACGAGCATCTCGCGGAGGCGGTCGCGGCGGCGGAGATCCTCGGTCCGGCGGGCGAGGTGATGGACATGGGGTCTGGGGGTGGTCTGCCGGCGATTCCGATGGCGATCGTCTCGCCGGCGGCGCGGTTTCATCTGGTCGAGGCCGACCAGAAGAAGTGGGCGTTTCTGAAGCACGTCGTGCGGGAGTGCGGATTGAACTCGCAGGTATGGGGTGATAGATTGGCGCGCGCCCTGACGCGGTTCCCTCCCGATCTCCGGTTCTCCCTCGTCGTCTCCCGTGCCGTTGGCAATGCCGAGGAGTGGGTTCCGTCTCTGAAGGACCACCTGGATGATGGGGCGGTGATCGCGCTGTTTCAGGGGACTTCGGCCGCCCCGGCGATCTCGGGATTCACGGTCGGGGAGGCGGCGCAGCTGCCGCGAGGGTCGTCCAACCATCTCGTGCGACTGCTGTTCCACGTGGAACAATGACGAAGATCGTATCGCTCGTGAACCAGAAGGGTGGCGTCGGCAAGACGACCACCGCCATCAACCTTGGGGCTTCGCTCGCCGCCTGCGAGCGGAACGTCCTCCTCGTCGACCTCGACCCCCAGGCGAACGCAACCTCGGGCCTCGGCTTCGACAAACACAGCGAAAAGTCGATGTACCCGGTCCTCACCGACGGCCTCAGCATCCGCGAGGTCATCCGGACCACCGAGCTGCCGAACTTCCACATCGCCCCATCCTCCGTCGACCTCGTCGCAGCCGAGCTCGAGCTCGCCGACGCCATCGGACGCGAGTTCTACCTCCGAAAAGCGCTGCAGGAAGTCGCCAGGGACTACGACTACGTCCTGATCGACTCCCCTCCCTCCCTCGGCCTCCTCACGATCAACGGCCTCACCGCCGCCCAGACCGTGCTCGTCCCGATGCAGTGCGAGTACTTCGCGATCGAAGGCGTCGCTCAGCTCCTCAATACCGTCGAGCGCGTCCGCGACATGCTCAATCCAACGCTCGAGATCGAAGGGATCGCCCTCACGATGTACGACGAGCGGATGAACCTCGCGCGTCAGGTCGCCGAAGAGGTCCGCTCCCACTTCGGAGACAAGGTCTACAAGACCATCATCCCCCGCAACGTCCGCCTCGGCGAGGCCCCGTCCTTCGGTAAGCCGATCATCCTGTACGACATCCGCTCCCGAGGGAGCGAGGCATACGTCAACCTCGCCAAAGAGTTCATCCAGCGAGCGGAGAACGTCCTTCCATGAGCACCCATCACAAGAAAGCGCTCGGCCGAGGCCTCGGGGCACTGATCCCGTCCCGTCCCATCGCCGCCGGCCAGCAGGCAACCCAGCCGGGCTCAGGCCTCGCGCTCGTCCCGATCGACCAGATCGCCCCGAACCCCTTCCAGCCGAGAAAGACCTTCCACGACGCCTCCCTCGAGGAGCTCGCCCGGAGCATCACCGAGCACGGCATCGTCCAGCCGCTCGTCGTCACACGGGTCGCCGAGAACCGCTACCGTCTCATCGCCGGCGAGCGTCGTTTCCGCGCCGCCCAGAAAGCAGGTCTCAAGAGCGTCCCGGTCGTGATCAAGGAGGCGATGCAGGACTCCGACACCCTGCAGATCGCCCTCATCGAGAACATCCAGCGCGAAGACCTGAACCCGATCGAAGAGGCGGTGGCCTATCACCAGCTCCACGAGGAGTTCGGCCACACGCAGGAAGAGATCGCGAAGAAGGTCGGCAAGGAACGCTCGACCGTCGCGAACTTCCTCCGCCTGATGAAGCTCCCCGACAGCGTGAAGAAGCTCCTCGCGGCCGGCCAGCTGTCGATGGGACACGCCCGCGCGATCCTGGCCCTCGAATCGACCAGGAAGCAGGAGCAGCTGGCCGAGCGGGTGGTCCGGCGCGGGCTGAACGTCCGTCAGACCGAGGTGCTTGCGGCCGAGGCCTCACCCAAAGCGGTCGAGAAACCGGTCAAAGAGAAGGACATCTTCACGGTCGACGCCGAGGAGAAGCTGGCGCGGTCGCTGCGTGCGAAGGTCGAGATCGACCGGAAGCGCCGCGGCGGGGTGATTCACGTGCGGTTCGGCTCCGAGGAGGAGCTGATCCGGCTGGTCGAGGAGCTGATGGGCCGGCGTCGTTAAGCATTATCGCTCACATTAATCAAGCACAATAGTCGTAATCCATTTCCGGAGATCGAAACGATGAAGAAAAGTGGCGACCTGAACGGCTTTCTCGACCGCGGATCCTCGTTCAAAGGGGAGCTCGAGTTCGAAGACACCATGCGGATCGACGGAAAGTTCAGCGGCAAGATCACGTCGAAGAACGAGCTGATCGTCGGGGAGAGCGCTCACATCGAAGGCGATGTCCACGTGGGGCGCGTCGCGATCAGCGGGACGGTCGTCGGCCGGATCGTCGCCGACCAGCGCGTCGAGATCCATCGCAACGGGAAGGTCTACAGCGACATCGACACGCCCGCCCTCATCATCGAGGAAGGGGCGATCTTCCAGGGCAACTGCGTGATGGGCGACAAGAAGAACGTCACGAACATCGCCTCCAAAGCGTGAATAGGACAATAGGACCCATAGGACCCATAGGACCTATACGACCCGCCCACCCACGTCGGGTCCCCGGGTGGTGGGTCCTATAGGTCCTATAGGTCCTATAGGTCCTATTGTCCTATCCAATCCATCCCCTCATCCTTGCCGCCATCACGATCGCTTCCGGGATCGTGAATTCGTCCTCGGGTCCCAGGACGTCCTCCCACTGAAGGTCCCAGGCGGCGGCGAGGCGGTCCTTGTCGGACGACTCGTGGAAGTTCAGCTCGCAGATGTCGCCGATGTACTTCCGCCCTTCGCGCAGCGGGAGGCCGAAGGTGCGGCAGACCAGCGGGCGGTGCTCGTACATCATGCAGGCGCCGCTCTCGTCGAGGTTCGGGCAGGGGGTCGCCTGGGTGCGGTCGAAGAAGTCTTCCTTCTCCTCCGGCTCGCACTCGCGGAGGTTCGGGTGCCTGGACGATTCGACGATCGCGAGGGCCTTTCGGATGACCTTCCGGCGTCGTGAGGGATGGAGGGCCTCGAGACCGTCGGCGACGACCGGCACGTCGCCGGAGCCGATTTCGAAGAGGCCGTGACAACAGAGGGAACAGCCGCGGCCACATTGGAGGTTCTGCGGCTGGCTGGACGCGACCGATGTGAAATGCGCGTCGGCGCGTTCGAGGATTTTCCGGTAGTTGTCGTCGGCCATCGTCTCAGTCTCTCATCGCCGCGCAAGTCCTTCAGGATGGACTGGATAGCGTGACGTAAGACACTGAACACCCGAGGATGACAACGTTGTTTCCGATGTGGTATACAGCTGCGGCTTTGGGCACAGGTGTGCTTACCGAGCCCGCCACGCCACCTCCTGGTGGCTGTCTCTTCCACTGAAAAACTATGCAAATCGATCTGGCACCCAATCCATCTCTGCTCGCGATCATGGTGATCTTCGTCCTGAATTACTGGGTCGTGCGCAAGTTCTTCCTTCAGCCGATCAACGGGGTGTTGGAAGCTCGTGAGACAGAGACGAAGACGGCCGAGAAGCTTTACGAGGAGGCGCTCGCGCGTCTCGACGAAGCGACGGCCAGGACCGAAGCGCAGCTGCACGGCGCGAAGCGCGATGCCGCTCAGCTCCGCGACAAGTACCGCGGCGAGGCTGCGGCGTTCCGGCAGGAAGTCGTCGAGCAGACCGGTGCGGAAGCGCGGCGCACGGTCGGTGAGGCGGACAGCCAGCTGACGGCCGCGGTCGGTGTTGCGCGCGAGCGCATCGTGAACGAATCCGAAGAGCTCGCGCGCCTCGCCGCCGAGCGGATCCTCGGGAGGGCCGTCTGATGCGTGCGACGAGCATCCTCCTCATCCTTCTTCTTCTTCTCGTCTCCAGCGCGGCCCTTGCGTCGAGCGCGGCGACCCCCCCGGCCGGGGCGGTGGCGCACGGTGACACCGGCGAAGCCGCGGGCCACGCGAAGACCTACTTCGGCATCCCGGGATGGATCCTCAAGCTCGCGAACATGCTTCTCTTCATCGGGGTGCTCGTCTACTTCGTGGGCGGGCCGGTGAAGAAGGCGTTCGCGGAGCGGACCGAGGCGATCCGGCAGGCGGCGACGGAAGCGCGAGAGCGCCGCACGCGCGCCGACCAGATGGCGACCGAGATCCAGGCGCGGCTCACCCAGATCGAGGCGGAAGTCGCCGCGATCCACGAGCGCGCGCAGTCGGAAGGGGAGCGCCAGAAGCGAGAGCTGATCGCGGCGGCCGAGGCGGAAGCGGCGAAGATCCTCGCGACCGCGAAGTCCGAGGTCGAGAACCGCGTGAAGAGCGCCCGCCACGAACTGACCGAGTACGCGGGGCAGCTCGCGACCGACCGCGCCGAACAGATCCTGCGCGAGCGGATCACGCCGGCCGACCAGCAGAAGCTCTTCCAGGAGAGCCTGCGCGAAGTTGGAGGGGCGAGCTAGATGGTCCGCAGATTCGCAAGACCGTACGCCCGCGCGATCATCGACGTCGCAGGTTCCGCAGAGAACGCGAACGCAATCCGACGCGAGCTCGACTCCTTCGAACGGGCACGGACCGTGTCGCCCGAGCTCCCCGAGCTCTACGCGAACCCGGGTATCGACCTCGAAGTGAAGCTCTCAATCACCCGCCAGATCGCCGCCAAGCTGGGGCTCACCCCGGGCGCCACGAAGGTGCTCGAGGTCCTGGTCCGGAACCACCGCATCAACGACACCGGCGCCATCGCCGAAGCGCTCGCGTCCTACGTGAACGAGGCGCTGAACGTCGCGGTTGCGGACGTCCGGAGCGCGCACCCGCTGAGCGACGCGGAGGTTGCGGACCTTCGCGGGACGCTCGAGCAGCGAATCGGCCGGAAGGTCGAGGTCCGCGTCCAGACCGATCCGGAGCTGCTCGGCGGCTTCGTGGTGCAGGTCGGCAGCGAGGTCCTGGACGCCTCGGTCACCGGCAAAATCAACAGATTTCGCGCTTCTTTAGCGTAATCCATTTTTAGTACGAGTTTAGTTGGCCATTCTGGAGAAACCATGGCTGTTGACTTAAAAGCAGAAGAAATTACACAGATTATTCGTCAACAACTGACCGGCATCGGCCGCGGCATCGACGTCGCGGAAGTCGGCACGATCACCTCGGTCGGCGACGGCATCGCCCGCGTCTACGGCCTCGAGCGCGTCATGGCGGGTGAGCTCATCGAGTTCCCCCACAACGTCGCCGGCCTCGCGCTGAACCTCGAAGAGGACAGCGTCGGCGTCGTTCTCCTCGGCGACTACTTCGAGCTGAAGGAAGGCGACCAGTGCAAGCGCACCGGCCGCATCATGTCGGTTCCGGTCGGTCCGGCCATGGTCGGCCGCGTGGTCAACGCCCTCGGCCTTCCGATCGACGGCAAGGGACCGATCAACACCACCGAGCTCTACCCGATCGAGCGCCTCGCGCCCGGCGTCATCGATCGCCAGCCGGTCAGGGAGCCGCTGCAGACCGGCATCAAGGCGATCGACGCCATGATCCCGATCGGCCGCGGCCAGCGCGAGCTGATCATCGGCGACCGCCAGACCGGCAAGACCGCGGTCGCGATCGACGCGATCATCAACCAGAAGGGGAAGGACGTCGTCTGCGTCTACGTCGCGATCGGCCAGAAGAAGTCGACGGTCGCGCAGGTCGTGAAGACGCTCGAAGAGGCCGGCGCGATGGAGTTCACCATCGTGGTCAACGCCTCCGCCTCCGAGGCCGCGCCGCTGCAGTACCTGGCGCCGTACGCGGGATGTGCGATGGGCGAGTACTTCCTCTACAACGGGAAGCACGCCCTCTGCATCTACGACGATCTGACCAAGCATGCGGCGGCGTATCGCGAGATCTCGCTGCTGCTCCGCCGTCCGCCCGGCCGTGAGGCGTACCCCGGCGACGTCTTCTATCTCCACTCGCGTCTTCTCGAGCGCGCCTCGAAGCTCTCCGACGCGATGGGCGGCGGATCGCTGACCGCGCTTCCGATCATCGAGACGCAGGCGGGCGACGTCTCGGCGTACATCCCGACCAACGTCATCTCGATCACCGACGGCCAGATCTTCCTCGAGACGGACCTCTTTCACTCGGGCGTGCGTCCCGCGATCAACGTCGGCATCTCGGTCTCCCGCGTCGGCGGCTCGGCGCAGGTGCGGTCGATGCGGTCGGTCTCCGGCACGCTTCGTCTCGACCTCGCGCAGTACCGCGAGCTCGCGGCGTTCGCGCAGTTCGGCTCGGACCTCGACAAGGTGACGCAGGCGCAGCTCAACCGCGGCCAGCGCCTGGTCGAGATCCTCAAGCAGGGGCAGTATCGGCCGCTGCGGGTCGGTCTTCAGACGACGTCGATCTTCGCCGGAACGAAGGGCTTCCTCGACAATCTCGCGGTCCACGCCGTCCGTCCGTTCGAGGCGGCGATGCACCAGTGGATGACCGACGAGCGAGCGGACCTGGTCGACAGGCTCGAGACCGCGAAGAAGTTCGACGCGGAGCTCGAGGGCGACCTCCGGGCGGCGCTCACCGAGTTCAAGAATCAGTACGTCCGCGACAACGCGAACGTGCTGGCCGCGTAGTTGAGAATCAGTGGTCAGTGTTCAGTGGCCAGTGGCCAGTAGAACCTGACCACTGGCCACTGACCACTTGACACTGACCACTGACCACTGATCACTGACCACTAAACACTAAACAAACATGCCGAGCACGATTGATATCCGGCGCCGGATTCGCAGCGTCAAGAACACGCAGCAGATCACCAAGGCGATGAAGATGGTGGCCGCGGCGAAGCTGCGTCGCGCGCAGGAGCGGATGCTGGCGGCCCGGCCGTACGCCGCTGCTCTGCGTCAGGTGCTGGCGTCGGTGACGACGCGCGTCGACATCACGACCCACCCTCTGCTGCAGAGCCGCGACCAGGAGAAGAACGTTCTCCTCGTGGTGGTGACCGCCGACCGCGGGCTCGCAGGCGCGTTCAACACCAACGTCATCCGGGGCGCGCTCAACGCGATCGCGGAGCACGACTGGGAGAACGTGCAGCTCCTTCCGATCGGGAGGAAGGCGAACGACTTCTTCCGGCGGCGCACGATTCCGATCCGCCGCCATGCGACGCAGATCTACCAGGCGCTGTCGCTCGAGACCGCCCGCGAGATCACGACGGAGCTCCTCAACGACTTCACCAGCGGGGAGATCGACGCCGTGTACGTCGTCTCGAACGAGTTCCGCTCGATCATCGCGCAGAAGGTGACGCTCACCCGTCTCCTTCCGCTCGAGCGCGAGTGGCACGACGGCGGCCACGGTCCGTCGATCGACTACCTCTACGAGCCCGGACCGGAGGAGATCCTCAACGACCTCCTCCCGAAGCATGTCGAGTTCCAGATCTACCGCGTCCTCCTCGAGTCGGCTGCGGCCGAACAGGGGGCGCGCATGACCGCCATGGAAGCGGCGACGAAGAACGCGAGCGAGATGATCGCCTCGCTGACCCAGACGTACAACCGGATCCGGCAGGCTGCGATCACGAAGGAGATCATCGAGATCGTGTCGGGTGCGGCGGCAGCAGGAAAGTAAGAAAGAACGGCACCGCGGGTGCGGCACAGAGCCGCCCGGCGGAACGGAGAGAAGAGCCAAATGGAAAAGACAGCACCAGCCGCGCAGTTCGGCCGCGTCGTCCAGATCATCGGACCGGCCGTCGACATCGAGTTCCCGGAAGGGCATCTTCCGGCGATCTACAACGCCATCCGGATCGTCGACAACGGCGAGCTCGGAAAGATCCCGATCGATGTCGTCGTCGAAGTCGCGAACCACATCGGCGAGAGCCAGGTTCGCTGCGTCGCGATGAAGCCGACCGACGGCATGGTCCGCGGGATGAAGGCGATCGACACCGGCGCGGCGATCACCGTTCCGGTCGGCCGCAACACCCTCGGCCGCATCCTCAACGTCCTCGGCGAGCCGGTCGACAACCGCGGCCCGGTCGAGGCCGAGCACCACTGGACGATCCATCGCGAGGCGCCGCCGTTCGACGAGCAGGCGACCTCGATCGAGATGTTCGAGACCGGCATCAAGGTCATCGACCTCCTCGAGCCGTACACCAAGGGCGGCAAGACCGGCCTGTTCGGCGGCGCAGGCGTCGGCAAGACCGTTCTGATTCTCGAGCTGATCACGAACGTCGCCAAGCAGCACGGCGGCTTCTCGGTCTTCGCGGGCGTCGGCGAGCGGACGCGCGAAGGAAACGACCTCTATCTCGAGTTCGAAGAGACCGGCGTCATCACGCCCGGTGATCCCTCGAAGTCGAAGGCCGCGCTGATCTACGGCCAGATGACCGAGCCGCCGGGAGCGCGTCTCCGCGTCGGCCTGACCGGGCTCACGGTCGCCGAGTACTTCCGCGACGTCGAAGGGCAGGACGTGCTCCTCTTCATCGACAACATCTTCCGGTTCACGCAGGCGGGGTCGGAAGTGTCGGCGCTGCTCGGGCGCATGCCGTCGGCCGTCGGATACCAGCCGAACCTCGCGACGGAGATGGGCGAGCTGCAGGAGCGGATCACCTCGACCAAGAAGGGATCGATCACCTCGGTCCAGGCGATTTACGTTCCGGCAGACGATCTCACCGATCCGGCGCCGGCAACCGCGTTCGCACACCTCGACGCGACGACGGTTCTGTCGCGCCAGATCGCGGAGCTCGGCATCTACCCCGCCGTCGACCCGCTGGCCTCGACGTCCAAGATCCTCGATCCCCGCATCCTCGGGGACGAGCACTACAACACCGCCCGCGCGGTGCAGGCGGTCCTCCAGAAGTACAAGGACCTCCAGGACATCATCGCGATTCTCGGGATCGACGAGCTGTCGGAAGAGGACAAGGTCATCGTCTCCCGCGCCCGCAAGATCCAGCGATTCCTCTCGCAGCCGTTCCACGTGGCCGAACAGTTCACCGGCATCAAGGGACGCTACGTGAAGATCGCCGACACGATCCGCGGCTTCCGCGAGATCGTCGAGGGCAAGCACGACGACATCCCGGAGCAGGCGTTCCTGCTGCAGGGAACGATCGAGGACGTGCTCGAGCGGGCCGAGCAGATGAAGCGCGACGCGGCGTAAGAAGAGGAACCTATGGCCGAGCTGCCCAACAAGATCACGCTGACCGTCGTCACGCGCGAACGGAAGATCATCGACGTCCAGGTGGATGAAGTGGTCCTTCCCGCCTACAACGGTGAGCTCGGCGTGCTGCCCGGCCATACCCCTCTGCTGGCCACGCTGCGAATCGGGCCGCTCCGCTACCGCACCGGCACGACGACCGAGAGCATCGTCATCTCGTGGGGTTTTGCAGAAGTGCTCCCCGACCGGGTGATCGTCCTGGCCGAGCGCGGAGTGCTCGCGAGCGAGATCGACCGGACTGCCGCCGAGCAGGAACGGATCGAGGCCGAGCGCGAGCTCGCGGACCTGTCGTCCCATGACCCGGAGTTCGCGATCGCGGAAGCGAAACTGGAAGAGTCGATCGCGATGCTCAACGTGCAGAAGGCCAGCACGCAGCAGGTGCCGCGGTAACCTGTCCCAGACAGATCGAGGAACCGACGCCCACGGATCTCCGTGGGCGTTCCTGTTTCGTGGGTGAACACCCACCGACTCGGGACCGAACCGCCCAGCTCGTCTCGGGCGACGAATTTGCATTAAGCTCGCCCCGCTGACCGGCTCGCCACACGCCTATCAACCTCATGGATTTCTGGCTCGAGAGTTTTGCGCGCGCGTATTTCCGCAGAAGTGCGGACACGGCCCACGATCTGAAGACTCCGCTGAACGTCGCGGTGCTCAATCTGGCTCTGATGCGCATGCGCGTACAGAAAGTGACCGATGGGCTGGAAGACGAGAAACTGAACGGCCACGTGCAGGCGATCGACACCGAGCTTCGTCGGATGGGGCAGATCTTCGATGCGTTCTTCCTCCTGTCGACGCCGCCGAAGGGCGGGGAACGGCCGGGAGCGGTCGACGCGGAAGCGATCGCGCGCGACGAGGCCGCCGCGGCGGGACTCAAGTTGGCGCGGAGCTTTCCGGCGACGGTGACGGGTCACGAAGCGAGAATCCGGCAGGCGTTCAAGTTGTTCGCCGAGGGAGCTGCGCATTTGTGCAGACCGGACGGGGTCGAGGCGTCGACGGCGATCGAGGGCGGTTGGTTCCGCATGACGGTTGTGGGCAGGCCCGCGGACGAAGAGCTGGAGCCCTCCAAGATCTTCAAGTTTTACTACACTGACTCCGCCGGGAATCCCGATCTCTCGCTCGCCTCCGCGCGCGTGATCGCGGAGACCTATGGCGGAGAAATCTCCGCGGCGCAGGAAGACGGGCGAGTCGAGCTCTCGATGAGGCTCCCCCTGGGTGAACGATGAAAAGAGTATTGATCGTAGACGATGACCGGGCGACGAGCGCCGGCATGGCCGATGTCGCGGAGGAGTGGGGTTACGAGCCCGAGGTTGCGGACACGGTGAAAGCCGGATGGGCCGCGGTGAACCGGCTCGTGCCCGACGTCGCCATCGTCGACCTGAAGCTGCCGGACGGGTCGGGACTGGACCTGCTGCACCGGGTCAAGGAGACGTATCCCGACGTTTCGGTGATCATCCTGACGGGCCACGCGACCGTCGATTCTGCGGTCAAGGCGCTGAAGGTCGGCGCAGAAGACTACATCACCAAGCCGGTCGACCTTCCGCGCCTGCAGGTCATCCTGAAGTCCCTCGAAGACAAACAGATGATGAAGCAGGAGATCCTCGAGCTTCGTCGTCAGCTCCAGAAAATGGGCGCTCTCGGCCATCTGGTCGGCAAGTCGCACCGGATGCAGAAGCTGTTCGAAGAGATCGAGATGGTCGCGAACACCGACGCGAACGTCTTCATCGTCGGCGAGTCGGGCTCGGGCAAGGAAGTCGTGGCGAACACGATCCACACCCTGTCGCGCCGCCGCAACAAGCCGTTCATCGCATTCAACTGCGGTGCGATCTCACCCACACTCATCGAGTCCGAGATCTTCGGCCACGAGAAGGGGGCGTTCACGAACGCGATCAAGCGTCGTGAGGGCTACTTCGAGATGGCGAAGGGCGGCACGGTGTTCCTCGACGAGATCACGGAGATGCCGATCGAGCTGCAGGTCAAGCTCCTTCGCGTGCTCGAAGAAGGGAAGTTCCGCCGCGTCGGAGGCAACGAGGAGATCAACATCGACGCGCGCATCATCGCCGCGTCGAACCGCGACCCGCAGAAGGCGATCGTCGACGGCAGGATGCGGGAGGACCTCTACTACCGCCTCAACGTCTTCCCGATCGAAGTGCCCCCCCTGCGCGAACGGCTCGAGGACATCCCTCTCTTCTCCCACTTCTTCCTCCAGAAGCTGAACGAAGGGGAAGAGAAGAACGTCGACAAGATCGACGGTGAGTTCATCGAGGCTCTCCAGCAGTACGAGTGGCCTGGCAACGTCCGCGAGTTGCGCAACGTGATCAACCGCGCGTTCATCATGGCCCGCACCGACACGCTCACGCTCGAATGCCTGCCGGACAAGCTCCTCGGAGCCCGCAAGAAACGCTCCCGCAGCAGCATCATGATCCCGCTCGGCCAGCCGATGGAAGAGGTCGAGCGCCTCGTCATCGAAGAGACCCTCCAGATGACCGACGGCGACCGGAAGCGCACCGCCGAGATCCTCGGCATCTCCTACAAGACGCTCTACAACAAGACCAAAAAGTATGCGGCAGGGGCGGAAGAGGAAGAGTAGGGCGCCCGCCGCGGGCGGAAGAGTGAAGGGTGAAGAGTGAAGAGTGAAAGCCCCCCGCCCGGGGCTTTTTTCACTCTTCACTCTTCACCCTTCACTCTTCTCTGATGGGCATCCGGCCGGTTTTCCCCCCTGCGCACGTGACGCGCGCGAGGAATTTTGGGGACCGGGGTGATGCTTGCGGCGTTCCGCTATGGCCAAAAACCTCGTCATCGTCGAGTCTCCCGCAAAAGCGAAGACGATCAGCAAGTACGTCGGTAAGGACTTCGTCGTCAAAGCGTCCGTCGGACACGTCCGGGACCTTCCCAAGAGCGATCTCGGGGTCGACGAGACGACGTTCGAGCCCAAGTACGAGATTCTCGAAGGGAAAGAGAAGGTCGTCAGCGAGTTGCGGGCCGCGGCGAAGAAGGCCGACGTCATCTACATCGCGTCCGACCCTGACCGCGAAGGAGAGGCGATCGGCTGGCACGTGATGAACCTCATCGGCGGCGAGTCGTCGAAGGTCCGCCGCATCCTCTTTCACGAGATCACGAAGACCGCGGTCCGGAAGGCGATCGACAACCCCACGCAGCTCGACATGAACAAGGTCAACGCGCAGCAGGCCAGGCGCGTGCTCGACCGGCTCGTCGGGTACAAGATCTCGCCCCTCCTCTGGGACAAGGTCAAGCGCGGCATTTCGGCGGGACGCGTGCAGTCGGTCGCGATGAAGATGATCGTCGAGCGCGAGGACGCCATCAAAGCGTTCGTCCCCGAGGAGTACTGGACGTTCGCGGCGCGACTCTCCGCCACGAACCCTCCGCCGTTCATCGCGAAACTGACGAAGGTCGCGGGGAAGAAGGCGGACGTCACCAACGAGGAGCAGGCGCGAAAGATCGAAGCCGCACTCAAGGCTGGGGGCTACGTCGTCACCGAGGTGGTGCGGAAGGAACGGAAGAAGTCGCCGCCGCCGCCGTTCATCACCTCGACCCTGCAGCGCACCGCGTACGGTCGTTTCAGCTACCCGGTGAAGCGGACGATGCAGATCGCGCAGAAGCTCTACGAAGGCAAGGACCTCGGCGCGGCCGGCCTCGTCGGCCTCATCACCTACATGCGTACCGACTCGGTCCGCATCGGCGACGAGGCGATCGCCGAGGTGCGCGACTACATCGGCTCGCGTTATGGCGCAGACATCCTTCCCGAGAAGCCGAACTTCTACAAGATCGGCAAGAAAGCGGTCCAGGCGCAGGAAGCCCACGAAGCGATCCGCCCGACCTCGATGGACTTCGAGCCGGAGAAGGTCAAGGACTTCCTCTCCCGCGAGGAGTTCAACATCTACAAGATGATCTGGGACCGATTCGTCGGTTCGCAGATGAAGCCTGCGCTCTTCGACGTCACCGATGCCGACATCACCAGCGGCGAGTACACGCTCCGCGCGTCGGGCGAAGTGCTCAGGTTTGCTGGCTTCCTCGCGGTCTTCCAGACGGTCGCGGATGAGGACGAGGACGACGAGAAACGCGACGACAAGGCGCTCCCGCCGCTGAACGAAGGCGAGAAGCTCCAGCTCGAAAACCTCGACACGAAGCAGAACTTCACGCAGCCGCCGCCCCGCTTCACCGAAGCGACGCTCGTCAAGGCGCTCGAAGACAACGGCATCGGCCGCCCTTCGACCTACGGGTCGATCCTCACCACCATCCAGACCCGCGACTACACCTACAAGCACGAAGGGAAGTTCTTCCCGAGCACGCTCGGGACCGTCGTGACGAACCTCCTCAAGCAGTCGTTCGGCGACATCATCGACGAGACCTACACCGCCAGGCTCGAAGAAGAGCTCGACGAGATCGAGGATGGAAAGCTCGAGTGGACCGACGCCATGCGCGACTTCGCGACGAAGTTCAACCGCGACCTCGAGAAGGCGAAGGACGAGATGACGCAGGTCAAGGGAGCCGGAATCGAGACCGAAGAGAAGTGCGAGAACTGCGGCTCACCGATGGTGATCAAGTTCGGCCGCTTCGGCGAGTTCCTCGCGTGCACGAACTACCCGGAGTGCAAGACGACCCGCGAGATGGCGAAGGGCCACGCGGCGGAAGCGTCGTCCGAGGACGAGCCGATCATCTGCGAGAAGTGCGGCAAGCCGATGCAGCTGAAGCGCTCGCGCTTCGGCCAGTTCTTCGCCTGCACCGGTTACCCGGAATGCAAGCACACGAAGGACCCCAAGCTGATGAACGCCAAGCTCCCCGAGGAGCCGCAGCTGCCGTGCGAGAACTGCGGCAAGGAGATGGTCCTCAAGAGCGGCCGCTACGGCCCGTTCTATTCGTGCTCGGGGTACCCGGACTGCAAGACGATCCGCAAGATCGGCCGCAAGTCGACGCCGGCCAAGCCGACCGGCGTGAAGTGCGTGAAGTGCGAGGAGGGCGAGCTCGTCGAGCGGACCTCGCGTCGCGGCGTCTTCTACTCCTGCTCGCGCTACCCGAAGTGCGACTTCTCGCTCAACAACCGCCCCGTCCCGCGCAGCTGCCCGAAGTGCAAGACCCCGTATCTCCTCGAAAAGGAGACGAAGAAGGAAGGGCACATCGAGTACTGCAACAACGCCGAGTGCGACTACCGCGCACCGGTGGCCGCGGAAGCGGCGGAGTAGCGGACGCGCCATCGTCCTTGCCCGAGGCAGGGTCCCCCGGAGCCCGCGGTAGCGGGCGACAGATCATAGGCCCCGGCTTCAGCCGGGGCTCCCCGGTGAGGCCGATGGCTAGCCCGCGTAGCGGGCGGCAGGCGAGAATCAGGTCCAGAGATGAGGAAGGTCCGGATCGATCCCGTGGCGCCGCAGAAGTGCGATGAACTCGTCGCGAAACGACACCTTCCGATGGTGCTCCTGCTGCCCGACGATGTAGGCCGAGACCCGCGGAATGGTGGACTCACTCACGCTGAATGCGGCGTAGCCTCGTTGCCATGCGACGAACCGTGGCATTCCTGGCGTTTCGTGAATCCACTTGGAAGACGACCCTTTGATTTTTCCCACGACTTCGGCGAGGGCGATCGTCGGTGAAACGCGCGTGAGGACGTGGACGTGGTCCTCGACGGCGTTGATGGCTAGCAGGACACCGCCGGTCGATCGGATGATCCCGCCGATGTATGCGAACAGGCGAATCCGCAATTCCGGAGCGATCTGTGGCGCGCGGTCTTTCGTTGAGAAGATTACGTGCGCGGTGAGCGCCGTGTAGCTGTGAGGCATGGGCTCTTCTGACCCATGCGGAAGTCCCTGCGCGATGGTACCTCGGTCCCGCTTTTCTTGTCTGTCGCCCCGCTACGCGGGCTGTCGCCTTGGAACGGAGTGGGCCCCCGGCTTCAGGGCGTGTTGCTCAAGCCGGGTGGTGGATTGGCGTTTAGCGGGCGGAGCAGCGAAAGGCGAGAACGAGCGGTCGGTCGGGTGCGAGCAGCGTACGAAGTCGGTTGAGAGCCAGGAG
>JBAQWH010000283.1:0-8680 GCA_049298815.1 Thermoanaerobaculia bacterium
CGGCAGGAGGCCGCCGAGGTAGATGACCTTGCGGAGGGTCGTCGGGGCGGCCGAGACGAAGGTCTCCGCCGCACGACGGTCGAGCGCCTCGAAGGCGGGCGCCATCATCGAGTGGATCAGGTAGTACGCCTGTTCGATTCCGTCGAGTGCGCGCACCAGGGAATCGCGGTCGAAGATGTCGCCGACCGCCACCTCGACCTCGGAGGCCCACGAGCGTCCCGCGACCCGGGAGGCGTCGCGCACGAACACCCGGACCGTGTGACCTGCGGCGAGAAGGTGAGGAATCAGTCTTCCGCCGACGTAGCCGGTGGCACCTGTGACGAGTACTCGCATCTGGTCTGCCTCTTCGTTCGACGCCGTATTGGACTGCACGGACCTTACAGTGAGATCACGCCGGGAGCGAGCGTCAGGGGGCGGGATGCAGCTTTGCGACGCGCGCGGCGAGCCGCGTGTCTCCGATCCGCTCGGCGACCGTCTCGAACCGCTTCGCAGGGCCGCGCCAGCGCAGCTCATCGACGTCGCTGAAGAGCGGCGCATCCGTCCTGAGTGTCGCGAGCGTCTTGAAGAGGAGCGCGTGCTCGCGATGCTCGCCGAGGACCTCGGGAGGGAACTGCTCGATCGCGCCGTGGCGTGCGATGAGGCTCGCGGCGGTCTTCGGGCCGAGGCGCGGGATGCCGGGATAGCCGTCGGCCGCATCGCCGACGAGCGCGAGATAGTCGGGGATGTATCGGGGCGGGACGCCGAACTTCGCGCGCACGCCTTCCTCGCCGCGGATCTGCCCGCTCTTGCGGTCGACCTGCACGACGCGCTCGGCGACGACGCACTGCGCGAGGTCCTTGTCAGGTGTCCAGATCGACACCTTCTCGACCCGCTCGTCGCGGGCGGCCAGCCAGGCCCCCGACGCGAGTGCGTCGTCGGCCTCGAGCTCGACCATCGGCCAGGTGACGACGCCCATCGCGACGAGCGCATCTTCGAGCGGATGGAACTGCGCCCAGAGTTTGGGGTCGATTCCTGCGCCGGTCTTGTAGCCCGGCCAGAGCTCGTTGCGGAACGATTCGATGACGTGGTCGGTCGCGACCGCGACGTGCGTCGCCCCCTGCTCGATCATCTGGACGACGGTGCCGAGGACGCCCGACACGGCGCCAAACGGCGCGTCATCCTTGCGGAACCGTCGCTGGCCGTAGAAATGGCGGAAGAGCTCGTAGGTGCCGTCGACGAGGTGAACGATCATCGGATGGGGAGAAGGATGACACATCGGGGGAGGGCGGCTGCCGGGTGGATCCGGGGAGGCGACGCGGCATTGCCGGGGTCAGGCAGCGGCTACACCGGCGAGGCCGTCCGCGGGCGTACAATCGAATCACAGGGTCATGTGATTCGAATCACGATGCGACGGCGGCGCACCCGCGCCGACCGGCGGATCACGCGATTTCCTGAGCGTGCTCTGTCTTTTCACGCCATCGAACGAACCGTGCCGGAAGGCCGGCGCATCAGAGGGGACCCATGATCGGTCGGACGCTCTCGCACTACAGGATCACCTCGAAACTGGGTACGGGCGGGATGGGCGTGGTCTACGAGGCCGAGGATACGGTGCTCGGCCGTCATGTCGCGTTGAAGTTCCTTCCGCCCGAGCTGGCCCAGGACGAGCCGTCGCTACAGCGTTTCCAGCGCGAGGCGCGGGCGGCATCGGCGCTGAATCACCCGAACATCTGCACGGTCCATGCGATCGAGAAGCACGATTCCGATCACTTCATCGTGATGGAGCTGCTCGAAGGAGGAACGCTGGCGGAGCGGCTGCGGGGCGGGCCGATGGAGATCCGCGAGTTGCTCGCCGTCGCGACCCAGATCGTCGACGCGCTGGAGTCGGCGCATGCCAAGGGGATCGTCCACCGGGACCTCAAGCCGGCCAACATCTTCGTCAGTTCGCGGGGGCAGGCGAAGATCCTCGACTTCGGTCTCGCGAAGATCGAGATCAAGAAGCTGACGGAAGCGTCGCAGACTGCGGTGCGGACCGACGACCTGACGATGGCCGGGACGACCGTCGGGACCGTTGCCTACATGTCGCCCGAGCAGGCGCGGGGGCAGATCACCGACGCGCGGAGCGACATCTTCTCGTTTGGCGTGGTGCTCTACCAGATGGCGACTGGAGTGCTGCCGTTCCAGGGGGAGACGTCGGCGGTGGTGTTCGAGTCGCTGCTGAGCCGCGATCCGAAGCCCCCCACCGAAGTGATCGGTGGGCTTCCTGAAGAACTGAACAGGATCATTTCGCAGGCGCTCGAGAAGGACCGCGCGTATCGCTACCAGACCGCGACCGAGCTGAAGACGGCGCTGTTGCGGCTTCGCCGGGACATCGACTCCGGCGGCCGTCAGGCGGCGGATGGGTCGAGCGGCCGGAGCGTCGCCCCGGTGGGAGAAAAGTCGGTTGCGGTTCTCTACTTCGAGAACCTGAGCGGCGTGAAGGAAGACGAGTACTTCCGCGACGGGATCACGGAGGACATCATCACCGAGCTCTCGAAGATCCGCGAGTTGCGGACGCGGTCGCGAGCGAGCGTGCTCGCCTTCCGCGATAAGCAGATCACGCCGGCGCAGGTGGGGCAGCAGCTCGGGTCGACCCATGTCCTCACCGGGAGCGTCCGTCGCGCCGGAAACCGTCTGAGGATCAACGCGCAGCTGATCGACACGCGGACCGACTATCCGCTCTGGTCCGAGCGGTACGACCGCGAGATGCAGGACGTGTTCGAGCTGCAGGACGAGATCGCGCGCAAGATCGCCGATGCGTTGCGGATCACCCTTTCCGACCAGGAGAAGGAGGCGCTCGCGGCGAAACCGACCGAGAACCTGCAGGCGTGGGACATGTTCGTGCGCGGCCGCACCTATGCGCGAAGGCGGTCGCGGCAGGACCTCGAGTTTGCGATGCAGTTGTTCGAGAACGCGGTGACGATCGACCCGCGATTCTCGCTGGCGCACGCCGCGCTCGCGTCCTCGTGCGCGCAGTTTTACTATCTCTGTGACCGGTCGAAGCGGTGGATGGACCGGGCAAGGGCCGCGAGTGCGGCGGCGACGGTCGACGGTGACGGGGTGGCCGAGGTGCTGGTCGCGCAGGCGTGGGTCGAGTACGCCGAGGGACGGTTCGACGAAGCGTCGTCGCTCGTGCGCCGCGCGCTGAAGAAGAAGTCCGACGTCGACGGCGGCTACTACATGCTGGCCCGCATCCTCTTCGCGACCGGCAAGTACCAGGAGCTCGTCGACATCGCCGAGGAGGCGATCCTCCACTCCGGCGAGGACTACAACACGTTCGTCCCGATCTCCAACGCCTACCGCGCCCTCGGCAAGGTGGAGGCTGCTCAGATCCTCTCGCAGCGCGAGGTGGTGGTCTACGAGGAACAGATCCGCAAGGTGCCGGAAGATGCGCGGGCCCGGGTGCTCGTCGCGGCCAAGTACGCGTCGATGGACCGACCCGACGACGCGGCGCGCGAGGCGAACATGGCGATGGCTCTTCGCCCCGGCGACGGACTGACCCTCTACAACGTCGCCTGCGTCTTCGCGAACCTCAACAACAAGGCCGAAGCGCTCGGCGCGCTGAGGAAGGCGTGCGACGCGGGGTTCCGTGACCCGAACTGGGCGCGCACCGACCCCGACCTCGCGCTGCTGCACGGCGATCCGGAGTTCGAGAAACTCTACCCGGAGGCCTGAGCGCGGCCTCTCAGTCGAGGCGCGACCGCAGGCGCTTGGTCTCGGCGCGCCGCTGCTTCTCCTCGAGGCGCCGGGCCTTCTGGGCGCGGGAGATGCGCGTCTTCTTCCTCGGCTTCTCTTCGGTCAGCGCGTCGTTCAGCAGCTCCTCGAGCCGGACCACCGCGCGCTCGCGGTTCCCGAGCTGCGTGCGTTCGGCCTGTGAGGTCACGCGCAGCACTCCGGCGCGGTTGATCCGCCCGGCGAGCCGCTGATGGATCCGCTCCTTCTGCTCGTCCGAGAGCGGAAGCACGGCCACGTCGATCTCGACGGTCACGCGCGTCTCGAGCTTGTTCACGTTCTGCCCTCCCGGTCCACCGCTGCGCGAGGTGACGGTGCGCAGCAGGGTCTCGGGAACGACGACATCGCCGGGGAGGATCAGGTCGCGCATGAGGGGATGATCCCACGCTGGACGGGCGCGCGGGCGGAGCGGCCGGCCGGCGGCCTCATGCGACCCCTGACCGGCAGTATGCTGACGCCGTGAGCGATCTGTCGTTCCTCGACTTCATGACCGATCTCGACTCGCCCGGCGTCGCGACCGCACACGACGAGGTCTCGCTCTGGTCCGCGATGTTCGGGTTGCTGATGCTCGAAGAGATCCCGCTCGCAGGAATCCGGACGGCGCTCGACGTCGGCTGCGGGACCGGCTTCCCCCTCATCGAGCTCGCCGAGCGTCTCGGTGCGGCAGCCGACGTCCACGGCGTCGACGTCTGGGCCGGCGGCCTCTCCCGCGCCGCGGAAAAGATCCAGGCGAGAGGCACCCCGAACGTAACGCTCCACACATGCGATGCGGTGGAGCTCCCGTTCGCCGATGCGTCGTTCGACCTCGTGGTCTCGAACGTCGGGATCAACAACTTCGAAGACCGCCCCGCGGTCCTGGTCGAGTGCCGACGCGTCCTCAGGACCGGCGGGACGATCGCGCTGACGACCAACCCGAAAGGGCACATGCAGGAGCTCTACACGCTCTTCGAAGAGTTGCTCCGGCACGATGACGATGCTCTGGAGAGGCTGGCCGCGCACGTCGCGCATCGGGCGACGGCCCGCGAGGTCGCGTCGATCCTCGACGAGAGCGGCTTCACCGTGCGGCGGATCGTGGAGCGCCAGCAGACGATGCGGTTCGCGACCGGCACCGCGTTCCTCGACCACTACTTCATCAAGCTTGGTTTCCTCGACGGATGGCGATCGATCGTCGACGCAGCGGAGCACCGGTCCATCTTCACCGCGCTTCGCCGGCGCCTCGACGAGATCTCGACGTGCGAAGGGGAAGTGCGGATGACGATCCCGCTCGCGTACGTCGAAGCCTCGGCGACCTGAGGAATTGCGATGTCCGCAGCGATCTCACTCCGGAGCCTCTCGAAACGTTACGGCGCCGTGCATGCCCTTCGCGAAGTCACGCTCGAGGTTCCTGAGGCGGAGGTCTTCGGTTTCCTCGGGCCGAACGGGGCCGGGAAGACGACGACGATCCGTCTGCTGCTCGACCTCCTCCGGCCGACCTCGGGGCACGCCGAGGTCTTCGGGATGGACTGCCGGACGCGCAGCCGCGAGACTCGCGCAGCGATCGGTTACCTTCCCGGCGAGCTCGCGCTCTACGGCGACATGACCGGCAGCGAGCTGCTCGATCTCCTGGCGCGGCTCTCCGGCGGCCGCGTGAGTGCCGTCACCCGCAGGCACCTGCTCGACCGGATGGCGCTCGCCGACGCCGACCTGAAGAGGAAGATCCGCGAGTACAGCAGCGGCATGCGGCGCAAGCTCGGGATCGTGCAGGCGTTTCAGCACGAGCCGCCCCTGCTGATCCTCGACGAGCCGACCGAAGGGCTCGACCCGCTGATGCAGGAGGAGTTCTACGGGCTCGTGCGCGAAGTGCATGCGCACGGCACGACGGCGTTCATCTCGTCGCACGTCCTGGCCGAGGTCGACCGGATGTGCGGTCGGATCGCGCTGCTGCGGGAGGGGGAGGTCATCCTCACGGGGGCGGTCGCCGACGTGCGGGCACTGGCTCCACGAAGCGTGAGAATCCACTTCCTGGAGGATGCGATTGCGCCGCGAGTGTGGCCGGCGTCGCTTCAGGTCGTCGAGATCACGCCGCGGCTGTGGCACGTGCGGACTCGCAGCGAGCTGGGTGAGTTGCTCGCGCTCGCGTCGGCTTTCACGATCCGCGACCTCGAGATCGAGAGCCCGCGCCTCGAGGACGTGATCGTCGGCTACTACCGGAGGGACCAGGCGTGATCGGTGCGGCGCTGGTGGTTCACTCGCTGCGGCGCGCGCGGCCGCTCGTGATCGTCGTGGCCGTCGTCCTCGCCGGGTTTCAGTGGCTGATGACGCTCGCGGCGGCGGCGCTCCAGTCGATGAACGCGTTCAGCCAGATCCTCGGTTTTCTGCCGCCGGCGTTCCGTGTGCTCGCCGGCTCCGCGCTCGTTCCGCTGATGAGCTTCGCCGGCATGGTGACCGTCGGGTACTTCCACCTCATCGTGCTCGCGGGACTGATCGCTCTGGTGGTCGGGATCGGGACCGAGGTGGCGGGGGAGCTCGAGCTGCGGCTCGTCGACCTACTGCTCTCGCGACCGCTCGCGCGGGGCTGGCTCGTCGGGCGGACGGTGATCGTGCTGCTCGTGGCGACCCTCGTCGTCCTGACGGCGATGGCGCTCGGCACGTGGACCGGTCTGCTGCTCTTCGCGCCGGACGGAGTCGAGTGGCCGCGGGCGAAACTGGTCGCGTCGCTGATCGCGAACCTTGCGGCGATCATGCTCGTCTGGGGAACGATTGCGCTGGCGGTCGCGTCGGTCTCGCGGCGCCGGGTGGTCGCCGGCTCACTCGTCTCAGTCCTCGCGCTCGCGGCGTTTCTCGTCGACTACCTCGCGCGGTTGTGGGAGCCGATGCAGACGATCGCGTGGCTCTCGCCATTCGGCTATGTGAACCAGCTCGACCTGCTGCCCGGCCAGCCGCTGCCGTTGCGCGATCTGGCGGTCCTGGCTTCGATCGCGGCGGCCGCGACCGGGGTGGCCTTCGTGGCAATCGCGCGTCGCGACGTGTGAATCCGGGTCGAAGCGATCAGCGGCTGTTGGATGCGGCTGCCGGCAAGCGGCAGTAGGCCTTCGACAGTCACGTGTCGAAGCCGAGTCGCGGCAGGACGAAGATGCTGCCGAGGACGTACGCCGCGATGAGGATCGCTACGAAGAGGGCGTCGGAAAGCCATTTGGGCAGGCGTCGCAAGATCATGTCGGGATAACGATATGCGAATGCAGCGCCATTCCCCCGGCGGCGCGTTTCGGTCTGCGAATGGAGAGGTCTCGCCCTCTGTGCACCCTCTGTGTTCTCTGTGTCTCCGTGGTGAACCGAACGTGGATTCACCACAGAGGCACAGAGGACACCGAGGAGCACGGAGAATCACCGTCATGAACGCCGAGTGAGAGATCCCGTGTCCTTTGCGTCGGCAACGGCGCCGGCAACGCCGTTCACCTACACAGCAGGACCCTCGGATGACACTTTGAATCGCGAGTCCGAGGAGCCTGGTTGCGGAGCAGGAAGCTCAGCGCGCCGGATATATTGATGGCGGCAATCGCAACGGGCCCTGCCCGCGACGGAGAGGACGAAGAGGGTGCCGGTGGACGAAGGAATGAAGGGGACCAGGGAGGAACGGGTGATGTCGGAGCGCTCGGCAGCCTCGTCGTGAGCGTCCTTGCGTACTTCCTCGCAGCCGCCATCGGCCTGACGCTCGGCCTTCTCGGCGGAGGCGGCTCGATCCTCGCGGTGCCCGTCCTGGCCTACGTGGTCCACCTCCCGCCGAAGGAGGCGATCGCGACGAGCCTGCTCGTCGTCGGCGCGACCAGCCTCCTCGGTGCGACGCGGCACTGGGTCGCGGGGAACGTCGAGTTGCGCGCCGCCCTCCTCTTCGGCGCGACGTCGATGCTCACTGCGTTCGCCGGAGGCAGGCTCGCAGTGTTCGTTCCGGGCTGGATCCAGATGACGATCTTCGGTGTGGTGATGATCGGAGCGGCGATGTCGATGCTCCGCCGCCGCCCGATCGACGAGGGGGCGCCGCGAACCGTCTCGACCGCGAAGATCGTCGCAGCGGCTGCGGCAACCGGGCTGCTGACCGGCGTAGTCGGCGTCGGCGGCGGGTTCCTGATCGTCCCCGCGCTGGTCGCGTTCGCGCACCTGCCGATGAAACGCGCGGTCGGGACCTCGCTGCTCGTCATCGCGATGAACTCTGCCGCCGGTTTCCTGGCCTACTACGGCCGCGTATCGGTTGCACTCCTCCCGGCCGCGCTCTTCACCCTCGCCGCTTTCGTTGGCGTGGCCGCGGGATCGGCACTCGTGCCGCGGCTCTCGGCCGAGCGCCTGCGGAAAAGCTTCGCCGTCTTCCTCATCCTGATCGCCGTCTTCGTGCTGGTCAGGAACGCCACCGAGCGGATGAACGGCGCGCCGATTGTTGCGCCGCCGGCGACCGCGCCGCAGTAGCGGCTGGCGCGCGTCCCTGGAGTCGACAGGACGTGCGGCTCGGCTCGCCACGAATGGGACGCCGGCTCCCCTGTAGACCGGATGTACTCCCTCGTCCCGCCAGACTAAGTTGCATCGGCGGATGCGCCGCCGGGCGTACGGACGCGTCCGCAGGCAACGACGCGGAGGAATGATGACGAGACAGGGAGTGGATGGATTGCGGACGCGGTGGCAGGCGCTGGTTGGGCCCTCACGCCTGCGCGACAGCGCGATCATCATCATCGCTTCACTCGTCTGTGCCGGTCTGATTTTCGGCGTTCTCTACGATCTGTTCGACAGCTCGCTCCGCCGCTGGGCGGACCGCGACCTCGCCCGGCGTGCGCACCTGATCGGCGTCGCGGTCGACTCGCAGGCGCGCAACGGCCCGCCGGCACGCCTGCAATCCACCCTCTCGAGTCTCGCCGAGAGCGAAGATGCGTCGAACCTCGTCGTCTGCTCGCAGGTTGGGGACGTCCTT
>JBAQWH010000284.1:0-4470 GCA_049298815.1 Thermoanaerobaculia bacterium
GTTGCGCTCGCCCATTTCGCGTCTGGCATGATGCGCGGTGATGCGACTCACGCGTGGTGAATTCGAGGCACTCGTCGAAGAAGCGCTGCACGAGCTTCCGGAACAGTTCTCCTCGCTGCTCGACAACGTGGCCATCGTCGTCGAAGAGGAGCCTGACGAAGAGGACCTCGAGGTGCTCGGCGACGAAGCGGACGACGACGACGAGCTCCTCGGCATCTACCGCGGGGTCGCGCTGACCGAGCGCACCCACGACATGCTGCCGATGCTCCCGGATCAGATCGCGATCTTCCGCGGCCCGATCATGCGCGTCTGCGCCTCACGTCGCGAGGCGATCGAGGAGATCCGCGACACGGTCATCCACGAGCTGGGACACTACTTCGGCCTCGACGACGACGAAATGCCCTACTGACGTCAGTCGTTAGTCGTTAGTCGTTAGTCGTTAGTCGTCAGGGGAAGATGCCGCTCTTCGCTCGTACCGACCCAGCGTCGGTTCTACTAACGACTAACCACTAACCACTAACCACTAACCACTGCTGGCAGCCTCAGTTCCCGAAACGGTACTGGAGCGCGCGCCGGATTTCGTCGAGCTCCTGCGATTCGCCCGCACCGAGCGGCTTCGGGATCTCGATCGGCTTCAGACCCTCGCGGCGGAAGGTGATGACGCAGTAGTCGGCACCAGGCGGTTCGATCACGTCGGCAATCTCGTCGGAATCGTGGCCCAGTTCCCGGATCGCTTCCTGCGCCATCCGTCGCACGCGGTCTTCGAAGTCGGTCATGCGGACCGATGAATCAAGAAACCCGCCAGCGAGCGTGAGGTCGCTACGCACCCTGGGGTTTGGCACTTCGCCGCCAGAATCCGATCGCGGCGAAGCCGCGGCGGCGAGTAGCCGGGGGCTGAGCGGCAGCGAAGCCCCCGGAACGACGACGAGAATCAATAGCTGAGGGGGGCGCCGGCCAATAGGATCCGGCGCCCCTTCAGGGCGCATCCAGTTCTGGCGCGTTGCCCGGGGGCGTCGCTGCCGCGCCGCCCCCGGCTAATCGCCGGAGCCGCTTCGCGGCTCGTTGTCGCTACGCGACCCCCCGGGACTCTTTGTCGCCGCTCCGTGCTGTTGCGCTGCTCTCTACGCCACGGTCGTGGCGCAGTGCTGGTCGAACGCGGCAGTGAGTTCGGACGCGAGGTCGTGCGCTTCACGACCTTCGATCTGCCAGCGCTCGAACATCTTGACCACGTTGCCGTCCTTGAGAAGAGCGATTGCCGGCGAAGAGGGCCGGTAGCCGACGAAGTACTCACGCGCTTTCGCGGTGGCCTCGCTGTCGTTGCCCGCGAACACGGTGATCATCCGGTCCGGCTTGACCCCGTGCTCGACCGCCATCGCCACGGCCGGGCGGGCGTTCCCCGCGGCGCAGCCGCAGACTGAATTGACGACGACCAGCGCCGTTCCCTTTTCCTTCAGGGCCTGTTCCACTTCCGTCGCGGTCCTGGTCTCCTGAATGCCGAGCCGGGTCAGCTCGCGTCGCATCGGCTCGACGATTCTTTCGTCATACATGCCTGATTTCCTCCCTGTCCGCGATCATAACGTAACGAGACGCTGTCTCATTGCGCCCCGGCGGCAGGCGAGCCCGGCCGTCAGTACCGGCGCAGGCGCGACTGCACCGCCGCGAGCTGTTTCGTGTTTCGGGTCGGCCGCGACGGGACCCTGAGCAGCCGCGTCTCCTTCTGGATCCGTGCAATACGGTCCGGCGGCGCCGGGTGGTGCGAGAGCCACGTCGTCTTCTTCGAGCGGTCGACCGTCTCGAGCTGGCGGAAGAAGCTGATCATGTCGGACGGCGAATAGCCGCTGGCGGCCAGGATCTGCGCTCCGCGCACGTCGGCCTGCGTCTCGAGCTCGCGCGTGAACTTGAGGAAGAGGGCATTGAGACCGACCCCGCCGACCACGTTGAGCACCTGCCCCGTGTTCTGTCCGATCCGTCCGCCGAGGAGACTGCCGAGGATGCCGACCCCGGCCTGCGTGGCGTAGGCCTTCGACGCCTGGTGCGTTCCGTGCCGGAGCGCGGAGTGCGCGATCTCGTGCGCAATGACTCCCGCAACCTCGCCCTCGTTGTCTGCGTTGTCGATGATTCCGCGGTTGATGTAGATGTGCCCGCCCGGAAGCGCGAAGGCGTTGATGTCGGACGAGTTCACCACCCGGAACTGATACGGGAAGTCGGGGCCGCCCGCGTTTGCGGCGAGCTTCCGCCCGATCCGCGTGACATAAGCGTTGACCTCGGCATCCCGCACCAGCTTGAGCTGCTGGTCGGCCGCTGCCGCCGACTGCTGGCCAATCTCGTAGTCCTGCTGCGGGCTGAAGAGGTTCCATCCCGGACGGACCTGCGTCTGCGCCTCGGCGATCCCTCCCGCCAGCGACATGACGAGCAGAACCGCGAGGAGGGGACGAGCGTGTCGTTGCACTGAATGGGTCATTGTGTTCTCCGAATAACTACTGAACACACTGCAGCCCCGGTGCCGGTTTCGCTCTTCTCACAATCGCAGGCGCGAACCGCTGGCAGACGCCCGGTCTGGAGGACGAATTGAGCTCGAATCGGGCCGATCGATCAGCGCCGCACGGCACGCCGCCGCTTTGTGATCAGGCTCTGGATGGCCTCGCCATCGGCCGCGGTGACGATGCCGTCGCCGTTCGCGTCGCAGCCCCAGCTGCCGGCATAGGCGCCCCCTCCGACGGTGACCATCGGCTGAGTCTGGCCGTCGTGCAGCTCGTGATCGAGTGCTGCGAGATCGTCGTAACTCGCCAGTCCGTCTCCGTTGCAGTCGCCCCGCTTCGGCGTCTGGAGCCGGAAGATCTTCGAGGTGCCGGCCCCGGTGGAGAAGTAAATCGTACCGTCCGGTCCGTCGACCACGTCGATGATCGGCGCTTCGTGGCGGTCGAGGATCGTGACCGGATCAGCGGCGGGTGCGGTCGTGAGGGAGGGGAAGTAGTAGAGGCTCCGCGTCACGAAACCCGCGACGATGTACCCGCGCCGAACGATCGGGTTTCTGCCGTTCACGCGCAGGAGGCCGGTTGGCGCGATCGACTTCTCCTTCGGCTGGAACACGTAGACCGGGGGCACCGAGATCTTTCCTTCCGGAGTGGCGGGATTGGGCCAGCCGCAGTCGTCGCCCTGCTGGATGACGTGGATCTCGTCGTTCCCCTGCGACCCGTTGTCGCCGACGACGATCCGCTGCAGGACGGGATCCCAGGCGAGGTCGTAGGGGTTGCGCAGGCCGCTCGCCCATTGCGTGAGCGTGCCGTCGAGTGTGAGCCGCCAGATCTTCCCCGCGATCCACTTGGGATCCTGCGCCGGGACGAAGCCGCCGAAGTCGCCGATGCCGAACCAGATCGCGCCGTCGGCACCGACCGTGAGGTTGCCGCCGTGATGCTCGGTCGAGATGTCGCCCCCGGTGTTGGGCGGGAGGCTTTCCATTCGCGCCAGAGGGGGCAGGCTCTCGACACCGGTCCGGAGATCCACCCTCGAGATGATGTGCTGCCAGCGGCCCGGCGTCGTGTAATGGACGACCGCGTGGTCGTCGTCGAGCAGCGCGACCCCGAGGAGTCCGGCGTTGCCTTCCCATTCGGTCGGGAACGTCGCGACGAGCTCTCCCGCTCCGCCGACCAGGCGGTAGAGATCACCCCTCCCCGGCACGTCGCCCATGCGGGCTGTGTGCGTCGTGTAGTAGAGCGTCCCGCGCGAGTCGACCGCAAGCGAGGTGATGAACTCGCTCGAGACGGCGACGGTCTCCACACGGAATCCCGGCAGCGGCCCCGCCGCGTCGAGTTGCTGGATTGGTAGGAAGAGGAAAGTCAGAAGAACCAGGGTTCGTTGCACGCCAGGACCTCGCGGGTTGGAAGGTTACGCCCGTCCTCCACTCAAGAACGTTTCATGCCAGTCTCAGCCATCGACGGAGGTCGCGCGATTCTTGCACCGAGACCGCCGATACGCAGCACGCTGGAGGAAAGATGAAACGAAAGATCTTCACGACGGTCGCCTTGACCATGGCGCTGGCCGGCCTCGCCGCTTGTGGTGGCGAGAAGAGCACCCAGCAGGGCAACTGGATCACCGGAACCGACACGAGTACCACGGCGACGCATCCCGCATCGCCGGGCGGGACCGCGCTCGTCCCCGAGACCTCGGCCGGAGTCACAGCCCAGCTGATGCTCGCGGAAGGACGGATCATTCCGCCGACGATGCCGATCCCGCCGGGCCCGGTCGTCTTCACGATGACCAACACCGGCACCGAGACCCACAGCCTTCACATCGAAGGACCGGGAATCAGCAAGGCCGCCGATCAGCCGCTCGCCCCGGGCGCGACTCAGTCGATCACCGTGGCGATGCAGACCGGCACGTACACGCTCTACTGCCCGCTCGCCGGTCATCGCGAGAACGGGGAGAGCATCACCCTGACCACCGGCACCGATCCCGCCACGTCGACCGCAG
>JBAQWH010000285.1:0-17843 GCA_049298815.1 Thermoanaerobaculia bacterium
CCGCGCTTCGCTCCTTCGTCGCTCCGCCGGCTCAGGATGACACGGGGGTGCCTTAGCGCGGTTCAGCGCGCCGCCGGCTTCTCGAACAGGTAATGCGAGACGAGCCACTCGCGGCCGCCCCGCCAGCCCCACACCTCCTCGACCGCCATGAAGAAGATCCGCCAGTACGTGAAGAACCGCGTCGTCTGACGCTCGCCGTACGTCTGCGCGAAGATCCGCCGGACCTCGGCCGCATGCGTATCCATGTTCTGCAGCCAGGCCGCCGCCGTCCAGCTGTAATGCGTCCCGTCGATCACGTGGTGCGCCGCGAGCCGCAGGTCCCTCTGGAACTGAGGGAGGAGATCGTTCGACGGCATCTGGCCGCCGGTGAAGAAGTACCGCGACATCCAGTCGCTCGGGCCGTTATCGAGGAAGAGATACGGGACGTGCGCGTGGGAGAAGACGTGCACGAAGAGCTTCCCTCCCGGCTCCAGCCAGGTCGAGACGCGGCGCAGCAGCTCCTCGTAGTTGCGCATGTGCTCGAACATCTCGACCGAGACGACGCGGTCGAAGGTCCGGTCGAGCGCGAGATGGCGCATGTCGCAGGTGATCACCTCGAGGTTGCCGATCCCGCGCTCGGCAGCGCGCGCGTCGATCCACTCCTTCTGCGACCGCGAATTCGAGACGGCGGTGATGCGGCTCGCCGGATACCGCTGCGCCATCCAGAGGGACAGCGAGCCCCAGCCGCAGCCGAGCTCGAGGATGCGCTGCCCGTCTTCGAGCTCCGCACGCTCGCAGGTGAGGCGCAGCATCGCCTCCTCCGCGTCGGCGAGCGAGCGCACGCCGTCCGCCCAGAGTGCGCAGCTGTACTTGAGGTGCGGTCCAAGCACGAGGCGATAGAACTCCGCGGGGACTTCGTAGTGCTGGTCGTTGGCCGCCTCGGTCGCGACGGCGAGAGGGCTGTTGCGTAGCATCTCGACGTGCGCCCGCAGCGTCTCCGCGCGGCCGTGCTCCGTTGACGGGTCTTCGTCCGCGATCCGCTGCGCGGTCAGCTTCCGGATGCCGATCCGGATCATGAAGTCGGGGACCATGCCGGTCTCGAGAAACCGGTCGAGATTCATCGTCATCGGAGCTCCCTGGGGAACCACGGCACGAAGGCGCTCGTGGTCTGCTGATAGCGGCGATAGGCCTCGCCGCGGTTGCGAAGCGACTGTTCTTCGGTGGCCGGGATGCCGGTCACGCGGTAGAGGAACCAGAGCATGAGGAGGGGGCAGTAGACGGCGACCCAGCCCCACGGACTGCCGAGCGCGAAGAGGAAGAAGGCGCACCAGACGAGCCATTCGAAGAAGTAGTTTGGATGCCGCGAGGTGCGCCAGAGACCGGTGTCGCAGACCTTCCCGCGGTTCGCTGGATCCGACTTGAAGCGGCGCAGCTGCGCATCCGCCACGCTCTCGCCGATGAGTGCCACGAGCCAGAGCACGATCGCAATCAGTTCCAGCGCACTCGGGAACGGAGCGCGGTTCGACGAGGCGATCAGCACGGGAATCGACAGCGCGACGTTCGTCACACCCTGGAAGAGGAAGAACAGCAGCATCCTCAGGTCGGCCCTTGCACCCCAGGACTCGCGCAGCGCGGCGTAGCGCCCGTCCTCGACGTCGAGATGACCGAAGATCCGGATGCCGAGGTGCGTCGTAAGACGGAGGCTCCAGAGGATCATCATCGCTGCGCCGGCGGCTCGGCGCGCAGGATCGCCGTCGCCGATCGATGCGTAGATCGCGGCCAGCACGGCGAACAGCCCTGACCAGGCGACGTCGACGATCCCGGCGTTGCGCAGCCGCACGCTTGCGATCCAGACGAGCGACATCGCCGTCAGCACCACGACCATCGCAAGAGCGAGCGCGGCGATCAAGCGGCTTCCTTTCGCTTGAAGAGCTGGTCGAGCGACCCGGTGCGGTCGATCGAGGAGAGCGCGATCAGCATGTACACCGACATCGCGATGTTGCCGAGCAGCATGATGAGGACGAACCAGACCGCACGAGCGGCCATCGTCCGTTCGCGCCACGCGACCCAGACGAAGAACGTGAGGAATCCGAAGTAGGCGTCGGCCAGCGTCGCGACGGCCCACCGGTTGCGCAGCATCTCGGCTCCGCCGGTGAAGACGTTTGCCTCGAGGCTGGCCCAGGCAGTCGTCGCGAGCATCGCGACCAGGATCGCGCCGAAGAGGAGGCGCAGCAGGACGATCACGCGGACACCGTCTCGAGCGCCTGGTTGTTCGGACGCGTGAGCAGCATCTGCACCACGCCGACGTGCCGCATCTGGAACGCGGCCTTGCAGTACATCAGGTAGTACCGCCACTTGCGGATGAACGTCTCGTCGAAGCCGAGCGCGCGGACGTCGTCGAGCCGCGCCTCAAAGGTGTCCGCCCAGCACTGCAGCGTCTTCGCGTACGACGGACCGAACTCGAAAAGGTCGGCGAGCATCAGGTCGCCGGTCCGGCCGATCGAGGCGAGCATTGCGCTGACCGACGGCAGCAGGCCGCCCGGAAAGACGTGCTTCTGGATGAAGTCGACGTCGTGCCGCATCACCTCGTAGCGGGAGTCGGGAAACGTGATGACCTGCAGCGCCGCAAGACCGTTCGGCGCGAGGAGCTCCGAGCACTTGCCGAAGAACGCGTCGAAGTGCTCGTGCCCGACCGCCTCGAGCATCTCGATCGAGACGATCTTGTCGAACTCTCCCTCGAGGCTTCGGTAGTCGAGCAGGCGGAGGTCGATGAGGTGCTCGAGGTTCTCGCTCCGGCGGAGACGGTCGGCCCAGTCGTACTGCTCCTTCGAGATCGTGATGGTCGTGACCTGGCAGTGGTAGCGGTTCGCGATGTACCGGCTCATTGCACCCCAGCCGCCGCCGATCTCGAGGACGCGGTCGCCCGGCTTGAGCTGGAGCAGCTGGCACAGCCGCTCGTACTTCGCCTGCTGTGCTTCGTCCAGCGTGTCGGTCTCGCTCGAGAAGAGTCCCGAAGAGTAGGTCATCGTCGGATCGAGAAAGAGAGAGAAGAGCTCGTTGCTCAGGTCGTAATGCGCAGCGATGTTCTCGCGGCTGCGCTCGACCGTGTTCGACCGGAGCCGGTGACCCAGGCGGTTGAACCAGCCCATCCAGTTGAGCAGGCGGCGGACCGTTCTCGCGCGCACCGTCGGCTCTGCGGCGTTGAGGATGAACCACGAGACGACGTCGGCGAGATCGTCCGTCGTCCACTCTCCCGCCATGTACGATTCCGCGAGGCCGATGTCGGCGTAGTAGAAGCAGCGGCGGAAAAAGGCTTCGCTCTTCACGTCGATGCGCGCGTGCAGGCCGAATCGCGAGCCGCGCGGATTCTCCCCGTCGCCGATCCCGACGACACTGCCGTCCGGCAGCGTCATCGTCAGGCGACCGTTGCGCATGCCGTGCAGCACTTTCAGGACTGCCGCGCGATAGAGCGAGCGGCTCGGCTTCGCACCGGTCGTCGTCGGATAGGGGATCGGATAGTCGGTCATCGTCGGCTCCTGTCAGGTGGCGCTTGAAGCTTCGGCGGGTTACTCGGTCCGAACGGCGGCGCCGTGGCCGTGCCGCCGAAGGGACACGGGCAGCGGCTGAGCGCCGTGGCGAGTCCGGGCGATGCCGGTCTGCAGTTCGGGCTTCTCGTCCTTGCGGTGGAACGGCACGCCCTTGATCCACAGGCGCAGCGCTTCCCAGTGAATCGCCGCGATCACCTTCAGAGTCTCGAAGGGATACTTCACGGCGAACCACGCCAGATTCCGCGTCGTCAGCGGGACGCGCTCGCCGGTCATCGCCGCGTTGAGCACGACGGTGTCGCCTTTCATGTCGGTGACCGACACGGCGAGACGTTCCCCCGGCGGGGAGAGACGGATCACGAGGTCGACGTCGAGATCGACGAAAGGGGAGATGTAGAACTGTTTCGGCTGCCTCGTGACGAACGTGTTGGACTCGTCTCGCCGCCGCAGCACGTACGCCTTCGTCTCGCCGAACGTGTTGTTCACCTCGGCCACCGCTGCGAACGCCTCGCCGTCGGCGGCGTAGCAGAAGTAGAACGAGACCGGGTTGAACACGTACCCGGCAATCCGCAGGTTCGTGACGAGTTGAATCCTCTGCGGCGTCTCCATGATGCCGCTCTGGCGCAGCAGCGCCAGGACATCGAGGTGATCGCGGTCGTAGTAGGAGAAGAGGTTGAACCGATTGCGCGAGACGAACGGAATCCGCTGTGCGATCAGATCGATCTCGTCGAGATCGACGCAGAACGTGAAGACGCGGTAACGGAATCCGTGCCGCTTCGGCTCATGCCGTTGGTGGGAGACGACGCACTCGTACAGGGCCGAGTTCATGCTGCGAGCTCCTCGACGCGGGGATCGGCGCCGTTGTGCTCCGCCAGCGCCCGGCTCGCCCGGATCGCCGAGGTGAAGGCGTCCTCGTGGAAGCCCCAGCGGAAGTACGAGCCGCAGAAGTACGTGGTCTGATCCGGGCCGATCGCGTTGAGCGACGGGAGCTCGCGCTGGGCGTCGACCGAGTCGGTCGTAAAGACCGGATGACGGTAGGCGATCGTCTCGAGGACCTTCGCCGGATCGATGAGGCCGGGATCGTCGATCGAGACGAAGTAGTTCTGTCTGTCCGAGACCTTCTGCAGGCTGTTCATCCAGTAGATCGTGGTCGCGGCGACGCGGCCCTCCTCATTCCGGTCGAAGCGGTAGTTCCACGACGCCCAGGCGCGGCGCGTGACCGGCATCGGACCGATGTCCGTGTGCAGCGTCGCCACGTTGTGCTGATAGCGGAACGCGCCGAGGAGCCGCCGTTCGTCTGCGGTCGGCGCGGCGAGCAGGCCGAGAGCCTGATCGGCATGGCAGGCGAAGATCACCCGGTCGAAGCGACGTGAGGCACCCTCCGCGAAGTGCAGCGTCGCTCCGTCAGCGTCGCGCTCCACCGCCTGCACGGCCTTGCCGAGATGGATGCGGTCGCGGAAGCCGCGCGTCATCTTCTCGACGTAGTTCTTCGCGCCGCCCGCAACCGACTTCCACTGGTGCTGCCCCGCCAGGCCGCCGAGGAGCCCGTGATTGCGGAAGAAGCGGAGCATCGGGATGGCGGGAAAGTCGCGGATCCCGTCGAACGGCGTCGACCAGATCGCGGAGGCCATCGGCAGAAGGTAGAGATTGAGGAAGTCCTCGCCGTAACCGCGCGCCTCGGAGTACTGCTGGAGCGTCATCCGGCTGCCTTCGTCGCTCGCGAGCGCTGCGTGCGCCTCCCGGTTGAAGCGGTCGATGCGTGCGAGCGTGCGAAGGAAGCGCGGTCGGAACAGGTTGCGCCGCTGCGCGAAGAGCTGGCTCACGCTGCTGCCGGCGTACTCGATGCCGGATGGCACGTGCTGCACGCCGAACGACATCGCCGTGTCGAAGGTCTCGACGCCGAGCTCCGCGAACAGGCGCGTGAGGTTCGGGTAGGTCACCTCGTTGAAGACCATGAAGCCGGTGTCGATCGGAACGTTCCGGCCCGCCTCTTCGACGGTGACGGTGTTGGTGTGGCCACCGGGATAGCCGTTCTGCTCAAACACGGCGACGTCGAAGTCGCGGTGCAGGAGATAGGCGGATCCGAGACCTGCGATGCCTGAGCCGATGATTGCAATACTTTTCACGCATATGAAAATACATTTTCACTGAGAGAAAAGTGCATCGCGCCGCAAGTCGGTTGAACGAGCTGAGAAAAAGCGGGATGAATTCGATTGTGGTGAAAACGAATTGACCAAGGTCCCCGCGCGTGCGGTCGCTGCTGTCATCCTGAGCCGGCGGAGCGACCCTTCGCCGTCCTCAGCCCCTCCGGGGCATCGGCGGCTCAGGATGACAGGCGAGGGGAGAGTCACCAGGTCACGCGCAGACCGCCGACCAGATAGGCGAACGTCGCGAACGTGTCGACCTCGTCGTTGTCGGCACCGCCCTCGAGCATCCGCGCGCCGAGGTATACCCACGTCCGATCCGTGGCTTTCCTCTCGACGCGGAAGGCGGCGTCGATGGCCCGCCCCTGCGGTGCGGCCGCGGCGTCCGCGTCGACGTCGATTGCGGTGCGCTCGTCGAGCTGAAGACGGGCGCCGCCATAGAGCAGTGGAACCAGGCCGCGGTTCTTCTTCACCGCCTCGGTGGCGACTCCGCGGAGCCCGATCTCCGCATCGCGCAGCTTGAGCGTCGCGCCGGCGCGGAACGTCCATCGGCCGCCGGTGTCGAATCGGCGGATGGCGCTCACGCGATAGGAGTCGAAGCGGTAGTTCACCCTCAGAGTCTCGCCCGCGCCGAACGTGGCGTCTTCAAAGGTGACCGGCGCGGCGGCCACGACGTCGCTCCGGAGCGAGAGCGGCGCCGCGAGAAAGCGCAGCGACCACCGGTCGTTCATCTGCCACGTGAGGGTCGTGCGCGCCACGAGGGCGGGGCCACGCTCCTCGACCCGGACGAGCGTCCCGCCGTCGCCTGGGACGGCGAAGTCGTTCCGCAGTTGCCAGGCAGGTCCCCCCTCGAGCTCGAGTGCGAACCGGTCCTGCCCGAAGGCGGCCGCGGAGACGAAGAGGGCGATGAGGGCGATGACGAGACGTTGGTTCATGCGCGAGTGTGTACCAGCACCCGATCACGGAACGACTACAGGCGCGCCCACTCACCCGACGATCAGCGATCCACCATCCGCTGTGAGCCTTCTCCATATCGCGCGCCCTGGATCTCGATGCTCGACGACGCCTCGTCGATCTCGCGCAGGTCGTCGCGAGTGAGGTCGACGTTGACCGCGGCGAGGTTCTCCTCGAGACGATGCAACTTCGTGGTGCCGGGGATCGGGACCATCCATCGCTTCTGCGCGAGGATCCAGGCGAGCGCGATCTGCGCCGGTGTCGCGCTCTTCTCCGCCGCGATCCGCTTCACGAGATCGACGACCGCCTGATTTGCTTTGCGGTTCTCGGGCGAGAAGCGCGGGACCGTGTTGCGGAAGTCCGAGGGGTCGAACGTCGTCGACTCGTCGATCTTGCCGGTGAGGAATCCCTTCTGGAGTGCGGACCTGCAGGCGCGGATGCGGGTCCGCGTGCGGAACGGACGGTCGGCGGGCAGGGCGCCCGGCGTCCGTTCACCCGTGGAATCCCGCGGGAGTGGACGGCTCAGTGCTCGGGCGGGGCTGCGTGGACCTGGACCCTGCGCGCGTACTTCCGCGTGTAGGTGCCCGGGGTCGCCGTGTCGATCATCCGCGTGAGCGTGTCGGCGGGCATCGGCCGGCAGAACAGGTAGCCCTGCGCCTCATGGCAGCCGTGGTCGCGGAGGAACTTGAGCTGCTCTTCGGTCTCGACGCCCTCGGCGATGACGCGGATGTTGAGCGCTTTGCTGAGGGCGATCACGGCGGAGATGATGGCGCCGTCGTTGCCTCCGCGGCTGATGTCCTGGACGAAGGACTGGTCGATTTTCAGCGCGTCGATCGGGAAGCGTTTGAGGTAGTTGAGCGAGGAGTGGCCGACGCCGAAATCGTCGATGGCGACGCTCATTCCGAGGGTCTTGAGGTCGAGAAGGATCTCGGCCGTGAGGTCGGGGTTGAACATCGCCGTGCTCTCGGTGATCTCGATCTCGAGGTAGTTCGGGTCGAATCCCGAGCGCTCGAGCGCGCCGTGGATGATCGAGACGATGTTCGGCTGCTGGAACTGGCGGGCGGAGACGTTCACGGCCATCCGGACGCAGTTCCCCTGCTCGTGCCACATCTGTCCCTGCCGGCATGCGGCCTCGATGGCCCATTCGCCGATCGGGAGGATCAGGTTTGTGTCCTCGGCGACGCCGATGAAGTCGGCCGGGCGGAGCATCGTCTTGCCATGGCGGTCCCAGCGGATCAGCGCTTCCATGCCGGTGACGGTCTGCGTCTCGAGGTCGAGCTGCGGCTGATAGTGCAGGACGAATTCGCGCTGGTCGATGGCCTGATAGAGCGCGGTCTCGAGTGCGAGGCGGTCGGCGGCCTTCCTGGCGAGGAAGGGGGAGCAGAGGTGGAAGCTGTTGCGGCCCGATTCCTTTGCCCGATAGAGGGCGCTGTCGGCGTTCTTGAGGAGCGCCTCGGCGTCGGCTCCGTCCTGCGGATAGAACGCGATGCCGATGCTCGACGTGATGTTGAAGTCGTGGCCGTCCATCTTGATCGGGATGGCGATCGCCTGGAGCACCTTCCTCGCGACCGAGGTCACGTCGCCGACGTTGGCCGGCTTCATGATGAGGAGCGAGAACTCGTCGTCGCCGACGCGGGCCAGCGAGTCTTCCTGGCGGGACGAAGCGCGGAGGCGTTCAGCGACGGTCTTCAGAACATGATCGCCGCCCGGTCTGCCCAGCGCGTCGTTGACGAGTTTGAATCCGTCGAGATCGAGCGAGAGAACGGCGAGCTGGCTTCCCTGGCGGTGGGCGTAGTTGAGTGCAACGGTCAGGCGGTCCTTGAAGAGAGCGCGGTTCGGCAGCCCGGTGAGAACGTCGTGGTGCGCCTTGAAGCGGACCGCTTCCTCTTCGCGCTTCCGGTCGCTGATGTCGACGACGGTCGCCTCGATCACCGGATTGCTCTGGCCATCGGGGACCAGGTTCGCGTTCATCAGGAGCCAGATCTGCGACTCGTCGGCCCGGCGGAGCGAGGCTTCGAGATTCGCCAGGGAGCCCTGGTCGCGCAACCGCGAGACGATCGTCTCCCAATCGATGTCGATCCAGTCGAGCCCTGCGAGGCCGTGGGTCATCAGCTCTGCGCGTGACGCGAATCCGAGCATCTTTGCGCAGGCATCGTTGCAGTCGAGGAGCCCGCCGGCGGGAGTTGCGCGATAGCTGCCCGCGGGGTTGCGGTCGAACAGCAGCTTGAATCGCTCGGCCGACGCGCGGATGAGATTCACGCGCGCCCGATGAGCGAGGCCGACGGCGGCGATGAGCAGGGCGGCGCAGAGTCCGATGAACCAGGGGCTCTGGTAGAAGAAGGCTTTCTGGCTCAGAGCCGTGGTCGCCATGCTCCACGGGCCGTCGTCGATCGCCGCGCGGACGCGGAACACGTAGCTGCCGGACGGAAGGTTCGTGTAGTAGGCGCGGCGGCGGTTCCCGGCTTCGACCCAGTCGGGGTCAAAGCCTTCGAGCTTGTACTGGTAGTGCACCTTCCCGGGAGCCGAGAAGTGCAGCCCGGCGTAGTGGAACTCCACCCGCTTCGTGTTGGCCGGGAGCGGGTCGGGGCCCGGCCGGTCGATCCGCTTGCCGTCGACGTAGGTCCCCTGGATGAAGACAGGAGGAGCTGCTGCGTTGCGGGCGCGGCGGGGGTCGATCGAGGCGACGCCCCGGGTGGTCGCGAACCAGAGGACTCCGTCGGCGGCTTTCGTCGCGACCGGCTGCGTTCCACCGTTGCATTCGCGTACGGCCATGCCGTCCGCAGTCCCGTACGCGACGCTGCTGACTTTGGGGAGAAGTCCGGAGGCCACTTCATCGAGCTGCTGCCGCTGCACGCGGAAGATGCCCTTGTTGCAGCTCATCCAGAAGTAGCCGTCGTCGTCCTCGAGGATGGCGAAGACGTTGTCGTCGAAGAGTCCTTCTCGCGTGGTGACTGCCGTCCAGCGTCCGTCCTTCAGACGATTGAGGCCGCCTCCCGCCGTACCGACCCAGAGGGTTCCCGACGGGTCCTGGTGAAGCGCGAGGATGAAGTCGCTCGACAGTCCGCGGCTCGTGGTGAAGGAAGTGATCTTCCCACCGAGCAGTTTGTTCAGGCCGCCGTCCTGCGTCCCGACCCAGAGGGCGCCGGCGCGGTCCTCGTAGATGACGCCGACGACCTGCCCGGACAGCTTGTAAACGTCGGGCATGACCTTGCCGTCGACGATCCGCTGCAGTCCTGTGGCGGTGCCGACCCACATGACGCCGTTCCGGTCCTCCCACATCGAGAGGACGATGTTGCTGCGCAGGCCGTTCGAGGTGTCGAAGACGGTGGTCTTGCCGTTGGCGATCCGTTGGAGACCCGCGTCCCATGTCCCCACCCACATCGTCCCGTCGCGGGAGCTCCAGGTGGAGAGGATCATGTTGCTCGTCAGGCCGGCGCCTTTCGAGAGGTTCTTGCCGTTCAGCGTCTGGAGGCCGCCGCCGGTACCGATCCAGATGTTGCCCTGCGGATCGGCGTGCACCGTGCGCACCTTGTCGCCCAGCAATCCCTGCGCGGTCGTGAACGATCGCACGAGCCCCTCTGCGATCCGCGTCAGGCCACGTGCCGATCCGATCCAGATGTTCCCTTCACGATCTTCGAAGACCGAGGAGACGGCGTTCTTGCCGATGCCGGCGATGTCGGTGGTGAAGTCGAACTTCTCATTGCGGAATCGTCCGACGCCGTGATCCAGCGTGCCGACCCAGATCACGCCCCGTCGATCCTCGTAGACCGCACCGATGCTCTTCGAAGGAAGACCGTCCGCTGCGGTGTAGACCCTGAACTGATCGGAGCGGTGACGGATGAGTCCTCCGTCGCTCGTGCCGATCCAGACGCTCCCGTCGCGGGACGACGTGAGCGACACGATGTGGTCGGTCGGGAAGCCGTCGTGACGCGACAACTTCCCGTCCTTGAACGTCGCAAGACCCTGTCGGGTGCCGATCCACAGGCGCCCGGACCAGTCTTCCGTAATGGCCGTGACGGCGGGATGCGGCAGGCTGTTGGCGGCGGCCACGATGCTGATCTGCCCGTCGCTCTGCCGGCGGGCGAGGCCTGACTGCGTGCCGATCCAGATCGTCCGGTCGGAGGATTGATAGAGCGAGCTCACGGTGAGGCTCGGAAGTCCGTCTGCGAGGCCGAACGATCGAGTCTGACGGCCGGCCACGTGTACGAGCCCGCCGCCGCTCGTCGCGGCATAAAGGCTCCCGTCGTGCGCAGCGAGGAGAGCCAGAATCATGTTGTTGCGCACGGCCGGGACCGAGGCCTTGTCATAAACGACGAACTCGGCACCGTCGAAACGGACAAACCCTTCCAATGTGGCAGCCCAGACATATCCGTCACTCGTCTGGGTGAGGTCATAGACCGTTCCCTGTGGAAGACCGTCGTCAATACCCCACGTTTTCGCGACGTGCTGGTCAGGCGTTACCGACGGATCAATACAGTGAGATTCGCGAGCCCAGAATGGCAGGAGCAGCAGGAGAATCAGCCACCGGCGTGCGATATTCATGGCGTCGCGGCGAAGTGTATGTGAAGGACGACGGCAGGGTGCGTCAAAAATTCAGCAAATGAATTTGGGCCATAATTAAGTGATTTCACGGCCCGATGACGAGAGTCTTTTATGAAGGATTCACACTGCGTTGCCGCTTCATTACAAGGACCGGGGCGTACAATCCGCGGCACCATGACACACAAAGCTGTATGCGCCGCCCTTTGTCTTGTGGCAACTGGTGCATTCGCCGGTGATGGCCTCATTCACCGGAGCGCCAATAAAGTCCCAGGTCGCTATGTGGTCGTCGTCGAAGCCGGGGCAGATGCCAATGCCGTGGCAGAGGCCGCGCAACGGGGTGGTGGGCGGGTGAAACATGCGTACGAGCGCGGCATCAAAGGCTTCGCGCTCGAAGCGACCGAGTCGGACGCACAGAAACTCGCGAAAGACCCGCGGGTCGAGCTCGTCGAGGAAGACGCGGTCGTCACGGCCACGACGTCATGGGCCCTCGACCGGATCGATCAGCGATTGCTTCCGCTCAACGGGACCTTCGTCAGCACCGGTGCAGGCGCGGGCGTGACGGCGTACGTCGTCGACACCGGCATCCTCGCTGCGCACAGGACCTTTGGTGGACGCGTGCGCGAGGGCTACAGCGTGTTTGCCGACGGCGGTGCGACGTCTGACTGCAACGGCCACGGTACCCACGTCGCCGGCCTGATCGGCGGTGCCGAGTACGGAGTCGCGAAGTCGGTGACGCTCGTCCCGGTCCGCGTGCTCGACTGCGACGGAGCGGGCAGCATTTCGGCGGTGATGGCCGGACTGGACTGGATTCTCAGGGACCGTGCATCCGCAACGGGTCGGGCCGTAGCCAACCTGAGCCTCGGCGGCGCTGCTTCGGTCGTGATGGACAAGGCGGTCGAAGCGCTGGTCAATGCCGGCGTGGTCACCGTGGTGGCGGCCGGCAACGAAGGGCGCGACGCATGCAAGTACTCGCCGGCCCGGGTTCCGGTGGCGCTCACGGTCGGGGCCACGAACTCCGCCGACCAGCAGGCGTCGTTCTCGAACTTCGGCAGCTGCGTCGATCTCTTTGCGCCTGGAGTCGACATTCTCTCCGCATCGCACGCGAGCCCGACCGCCTCGACGCTGGCAACCGGAACGTCGGCTTCTGCGCCGCTGGCTGCAGGCGTTGCCGCGCTCTACCTCGAGAAGTACCCGGCGTCTTCGCCCGGAGCGATCGCGCAGACGGTAGTCTCGCAGGCGACTCCCGGCGTTCTCTCGAACCTCGGTGTGAAGTCCATCAACCTTCTCCTCTTCTCGCAGGTGGGCTCGCTCGACGCCTACGTCAAGGGAGACAGGCAGCTCCTGGCCGATCCGAGCTTCGACTTCGGCAGCACGTTCTGGACCGCTGACATCTGCACGGTCCTGAATCCGACCGGATGTCCTCCGGGACTGGACGACCCCATCGCGATGAGCCTCCCGTCGAAGAGCGGCAATACGCACGCCTCGCTCGGTGGCAACACGAAGAGCACGGTGGCGACGTCGGAGATCGTCAACATCCCGGCCGACGCGCGGAGCGCCTCCCTCGACTTCTACCTGTGGGTCGTCACGAAGGAGAAGGGTGACAAGGTCGAAGACGTGCTCCGCGTCGAGATCCTGGACGCCAGCGGCGAGCTCCTCGAGACCGTCGGCACCTTCAGCAATCTCGACGAAGGCCCGACCTACACGCTCCGGACGATCGACCTCACGAAGTACCGCGGGATGGACATTCGCATCTCCTTCGCGACCGATCAGGACAAGGGTCCCTCGACCTGGTTCCTCGTCGACGACGTGGAGTTGAACGTCAAGCAGTAGGGACTGGACACAGCAGTCTGGCAAGAGAGCCGTGGCGCGTGAGCGTCACGGCTCTTTCATTCGAGGCAGGGTCGTGCGGGGGGATCGCGCGTCGTCAGGCGATGCTGGAAGCGAGGCTCCGGCTGTAGACCACGACGCGGTTGCGTCCCGACTTCTTCGCCTTGTAGAGCGCGAGGTCGGCACGCTGGATCAGCGCGTCGAGCGTGTCTCCGGCACCCTTGAACTCGGCGACCCCGGCGCTGATCTTCGTCGAGACGATCGATCCGTGGAACGTGGCGATGCTCTGCTCGGCAATGTCGATGCGCATCCGCTCAGCCGCGAGGGCTGCGTCCTGGGCGGTGGTGTGCGGCAGCATGATGGCGAACTCGTCGCCGCCATAGCGCCCCAGCACGTCCGCCTGCCGGAGGTGCGATTGGACGACCTGGACGACGCCACGGAGGAGGTCGTCGCCGCCCTGATGGCCGATCCTGTCGTTGATCGCCTTGAACTCGTCGAGGTCGAACAGGATGATCGAGAGCTCGCGCTGATAGCGCGTCGCCACCGAGGTTTCGTACTCCGCGAGCTCGTAAAAACGGCGGCGGTTGAGCGCGCCGGTCAGCGGGTCGATGCGCGCGAGTGTCCGCTCCCGCATCAGGACTTCGGCCAGCTCGCGCCCCGCCGTCTCCACCGCTTCCTTCGCGCGATGCAGCTCGTCATTGGCGCGCGCCCGTTCCGTGATGTCCTGGTTGACGATGATCGCCCCCCGAACCCGCTTCCGCTCGTCGAGCAGCGGGATCGCGTAATTGAGGATCGTTTTCCGGGTGCCGTCGAAGCACTCGATTTCGACCTCCTCGGGGTCCGGGTTCTCGCCGTTGAGAATCGCACGCTCGGCCGCCCATTCCTCCGGTCCGATCGGCTGTCCCGTGGAACGGCACCAGGCCGCGTACTCACTGAACTGCTCCGGTCCGGCGTAATGGGCACCAGCCCAGATCGAACGGCTTTCGCGGTTGCCCTCGACGATCCGGCCATCGGGGTCCATCAGCCAGACGCCGATCGGCAACGCATTGAGCACCGAACGGAGCATCCGCTCCGATTCACGGATCGCCATCTCCGCCGCCTTCTGCGCGGTGACGTCCTCGTGGCAGAGGACCACGCCGTGATCGCCGAGACGGGTGGCGGTGATCCGATACCACCGCGCTGCGGCCGGCGAGTCACATGGGTATTCGGCGGAGAACCCGGCGGTCTCACCGGCCATCACCTGCCGGACGCCGCCCACGAGCTTCTCGAGCGCGGCATCGGGCTCATCAGCGAGCGCGTTCTCGCAGACCGCGACGTAGTTGGTCCCGACGAAGAAGTCCGGGTCGCAACAGCCGTTGTCCCGCCCGAAGCGTCTCCAGGCCTCGTTGACGGCGACGATGATGCCGTTCCTGTCCAGCACCGCGATACTGCTGCGCAACGCGTCGAGCACCGCGCTGGGACAGGTTCCCTGTAGTTCCTCGCCGTTCATGGCAGGTCGAGAGCCCGCGACCCCGCAGAGAAAGAAAGCGTTCCAGGAAAGGCAGACCCGGCACAAATGATACGGCGCATGGCACCGCCGCGTCCCCACGAATCGTGCCGCCAGACGTGTAATGTTTGGACTACTTTTCGCGAGATCACCCGGAAAGGTAGGACTTGGAGGGCAGCCCGGACCTCTCGGCGCCTCCAGAGGCCCTCCGATGCTCGCCCCAAACCGCGGCGAACGATCCGGGCTAGAATCGGTTCCTCACCTCCCCATGCCCATCGAAGTTCGGATCCCCATCGCAGCGCGCCGCGCCTTCACTCCAGACACTCTCAGGATGGCCGTACAGGGCTCGGCAGGCAGCGAAGTCGTGCAGACGTCGTTCCTCCGCTCCGCGTACTGCGCGACCGTGATCGAGCGTGGCCAGCGGAGGTACGCGGCCGAGTTTCTCGTCCGGCCGGACGGCACGATCGGACAGGCGCGCTGCGGATGCACCGAGCAGATGCGCGATGGCGATCTTTGCCGTCATCTTGCGCTGGCCATCAGCCGGTTCTCGGATACCAGCTCGGTCCTTGCGGGCGAGCGCTTCGAAGCGAGTCTCTGGAGGAAGGTTGGGGAAGCGCTGCACGAAGCGCACGGATCCGCGGTCTTGCACGAGTCGTCGGACGGTGTCCACGTGACGCGTTCGGCCGCCGGCGAGGTCGCGAGGCTTGCGAGCGGTTCTCCCGCGCTCGCGACGGAGCTCTCGCACCTTCACGAGCAGGATGGTGGCGCGGCTGCCTCCGCACGCCTCCAGCGGCTCCGCCGCCTCGCGATCACCGAGCAGGAGCGGAAGATGCTCGAGCGGGGAGTTCCGACCCGGAGGCAGCAGTGGGAAGCGTCCTTCTGGTACCGACTCAGCCGGTTCTGCTTCGAACACGTCGGGGACGCTGTGCAGCTTTGGTGGACGGGCGCTGGATTCGAGCTGGAGTGTGGTCGCGAGGACCTCGACCTCCGAACGGTCCTTCCCCGCGCTGCGGTGGAGATCGTGCTCGGCCATGACGACGGTGCGATCGCGCGGCTCAGCGGAATGCTGCGCGATGGCGACGTACTGCAGCCGTCGCTGCGCCTCGAGCTCGACGACGACGGACGGCTGCACCTGTATCCGGTGCTGCTCAACGACGTCGAAGAGCCGCCGTTTCTCGAGCGAGCGGCGCTCGAGCCGTATCGCTTCGGACGATGCTATTTCCTCACGGACCGCGGCCGCTTCATCGGCGTCGCTGCTCCACCTCCGCTCTTCGCGCAGCGGGAGGCGGGACAGCAGTCGCTGCTGTTCGGCGGGACGGCTCGGGGCTCCGCAGCGATCCCCTTCGACCGCCACACGGTCATCCCCGAGTCCGAAGTCCTCGCGTTCGTCGATCGACATCGGAGTGACATCGCCGAGCTGCCGCAGGCCCTCGTGCCGGATGCCTTGCGCGGGGCGGCAGCCGTGCGTGCCGACCGGACCGTTCTCCGCTTCGCGCCGCTGGAGGGGGAGACGATCGTCCTGGCGGTCGACTACTGGGCCGGAGCTCAGCGGATCGCGTCCGGCCGCATCGCCTCCGCGAGGCGGGCGAAGCGGCGGAGCCTGAGTGTCGGGACTCTGTGGCTCGATGTTTCCGCGCCGGAGTTCGCCTGGATGGATGCCACCGTGAAAGAGACGGACATCGAGTGGCTCCGCCTCTCGAAGCTCGACTACGTCCGCCTCCGATCGCACGTGCGCGGAACGGTGGAGTTCGAGGGGGACGAGTCGGCGCGCGAGACCTTCGATCGCTTCGAGACGCAGCAGGCCGCGACCGAGGCGCCGCTGACTGCGGAGCTGGGGCTCGATCTCTACGGGTACCAGCTGACCGGCTATCAGTGGCTCTGGTTCCTCCAGCAGAACGGGTTTGGCGGCCTGCTCTGCGACGACATGGGCCTCGGCAAGACGCATCAGGCGATGGCGCTCATCCGCGCGCTGACCCTCGGCATCGGAGGCGACGCCCGCACGTTCCTCATCGTCTGCCCCACCTCGCTGCTCGATCACTGGCAGGACAAGCTGCGGCAGTACGTCCCGGACGTGGCGATCGAGACCTTCTACGGTGCAGGCCGGCGCTTGCCGGCGGCGCAGGTCGTGATCACGACCTACGGCACGCTGCGGAACAGCGTCGAGCAACTCGCCGGCCGCTGGTTCGACGTGATGATCCTCGACGAGATCCAGTCGATCAAGAACCGCGCGACGGCGACGTTTCAGGAGCTCGCCCGCGTCCAGCGCCGGGTCGCGATCGGACTGACCGGGACGCCGCTCGAGAACCGCGTCGGCGAGCTCAAGACGCTGCTCGACTTCGTCGTCCCCGGCTACCTTCCGGGAGACGCGGAGTTCGAGCGGACCTTCGCGAGGCCGGCCGAGAAGGGCAGCATCGACGCGGTCGAGCGCCTGCGCCGCCTCACATCGCCGTTCATGCTGCGCAGGACGAAGTCCCAGGTCCTGACCGAGTTGCCCGCGAAGATCGTCGACCGCCGCCACTGCGAGCTGACGCCGGAGCAGAAGGAGATCTACCGCGAGGTGATCCAGTCGCGCGGCCGGAGCATCCGCTCGCTGATCGCCCGGCGCGAGACCCTCTCGTACGTGCACGTCTTCGCAGTCCTGAGCCACCTCAAGCAGGTCTGCAATCACCCCGCGATCGTCGGCAGGCCGGAATGCGGCTCCGGCAAGTGGGACCTCTTCCGCGAGTTGCTCGGCGAGGCGATCGAGAGCGGCCTCAAAGTCGTCGTCTTCAGCCAATATGTCAAGATGTTGACTATCATCGAAGCGTACCTCGATGAGCAGGGCATCGGCTTCGCGACGATCAAGGGCGACACGCGGAACCGCGGTGCGATGGTCGAGCGCTTCAGGACCGACCCCGACTGCCGGGTGTTCACCGCGAGCCTCCGCGCCGGCGGCGTCGGCATCGATCTCACGGCCGCCTCCGTCGTCATCCACTACGACCGCTGGTGGAACCAGGCCCGCGAGGACCAGGCGACCGACCGCGTCCACCGGATCGGCCAGAGCAGGGGCGTGCAGGTCATCAAGCTCATCACCCGCGGGACCATCGAGGAGAAGATCGACCGGATGATCGAGGCGAAGGCGCGGCTCGCGTCCGGGGTGATCCACGAGGACGATCCCACGCTGGAGAAGCAGTTCTCGGTCGAGGAGATCGACGAGATGCTCAGCTGGGAATGATGCGGTTGCGGTGAGGCCGCGCCGCGCCTCAGTGACGGCTGCGCGCCTGGCGCTGCATCTCGGTCAGCTCCTCGCGGATCACGTCGATCGTGGCGAGCAGCGAATCGAGCTGCACCTGCAGCTGCTGGCGCGAGTGCCGGCCTGCGTGACGC
>JBAQWH010000286.1:0-9191 GCA_049298815.1 Thermoanaerobaculia bacterium
CAGCAGGTGGTCGACGGCGAGCTCGCCCGCGGATGCCGCTACGTGAAGGTGTACGAGCGTCTCACTCCCGCGCTGTACGACGCGGTGGTCGCAGCCGCACGGGCGCGCAACGTTCGCGTCGTCGGCCACGTCACGCGCCAGATCACGCTGGAGCACGCGCTCGCGTCGCAGCATTCGATCGAGCACCTCAGCGGCTATGACTTTTTCCGCGCCGCGGAGCTCGCGGAGAAGACACGCGCGGCGGGAGTCTGGAACTGCCCGACACTCGCGATCATCCGCTCTTCGTACTCCGCGTCACTCCCGCCCGAGAGCGTCGAAGAGGAGATGAGAGGGCGCCATGCGATGGTGAAGGCACTGCGTGACGCGGGTGCGCCGATCCTCGCCGGCACCGACTCCGGCGGCGGCCTGTTCGACGTCGAAGGGGCGATCTCGGCGGAGCTCCTGGAGCTCGAGCAAGCCGGTTTGACGCGCTTCGAAGCGCTCGCCGCCGCGACGCGCGATGCCGCGACGTTCCTCGAGATGCAGGAGATCGGAACGCTTCGCAAGGGATCGCGTGCCGATCTCCTGCTTCTCGAGGCGAATCCTCTCGAGTCGCTGACGGCGCTGCGCCAGATCACCGGTGTCACGGTCGGTGGCAGCTGGCAAACCGCGTCCGGCCCTCGCCGACGCTCCATCAACCGGCGGTAGAGAAACCGAACTCACGACGCGCCGTGCTCCGTGCTCCTCTGTGTCTCTATGTCTCTGTGTCTCTGTGGTCAATCGTCGTCCGGTTCAGCACGGAGACACCGCGCGGCTCCGCCGTAGCAGAGCATCGATAGCCTTCTCCCCGCGCGCGGGGAGAAGGTGCCGAAGGCGGATGAGGGGCTCGTGGCGCGGCCCCTCACCCGCACTCCGCTTCGCTCCGTGTCTCCCTCTCCCCGCTCACGCGGGGCGAGGGATGTCGAACGCTCGCGCGTCGCGCAGGCGCATTTCAGGAAGGGACTACTCCTCCGCCTTCTCCACCGCAGCCATCGCTCCCTGGAATCCGATCTTCGAATGGGTGCCGTCGCAGAACGGCTTCGTGACCGAGGCGCCGCAGCGGCAAAGCGCCTTCTTCTTCACCGGGACTTCGGTCCCGTTCTCATCGACGAGTGTGAAATCGCCTTCGACGAGATAGGGCCCGTTCGGGCGGATCGTGATCTTTACGGACATCGTGTTGCCTCCTTGATGGTGTGCTGTAAGCGGCGGGCGGGGTCTCCGACGGAAACAGCATTGCGCGTGCCGGAAGGCAGGGATGGAGCGGAGATCCGTCGATCGGGGCCGAGCCATACCGGTCGGGCCCCAACGTTGCCCGGATCACAGCTCGCCGTCGACCCGCCCGCAGCGCTCGCAGTCGAAGGTGTAGCGAACGCTCCTTCGCTCAGCATCCTCACGGGACAAGTCGTGCCTCCGCGCACGAGCCGTGTCGCCTTCGCAGTAGAAGCAGCGGAAGCGGTACTCACCGAGCAACTTCTGCCAGACCGGGATCGCGAGAGCGAATCCGGCGCCGAGGCTCACGACCAGGAGTGCAAGCGCAGGCACGGTCCGCTGAAACGTCTCAGGGCCGAACAGCAGTAGCGAGCCGCCGAGGACAGCCGAGGCACAGGTGACTGCGGCGACGCCGAAGGCCACAAGCCGGAGCAGGAGCGACCCGAAGCGCTTCAACCGGCGCTCGATGCCGCCAGGTCTGGCTCGCCAGTGGCCGAACGCCGCCCTGATCGGAGAGACGGACATCGTCATTCGCTTGCATTGTCGGCCATTCGGCAGCCGGTCGCGTGAAGCTTCGTCTGTGCTGCGAACCCGTTACGCGGATCGACTCTGCCCGTGCAGCAGCGGAGCTATACTGGTCAGTATGACCAGAATTCGTGACGCGGTCCGAGCCGTGCCCCCGGGCCGCCGATGGACGCTGCAGGACGCGAAAGCGCGGTTCAGCGAAGTGGTCCGCCGGGCGAAGACCGAAGGTCCGCAGCGCGTCACCGTGCACGGGCGCGAAGAGGTGGTCATCGTTTCGGTCGAGGACTACCGGCGCGTCACGGGTGAGCGCAGCGGTCGTGCACTCGTCGAGCTGATGCAGGCCTCGCCGCTCGCCGGCGTCGATCTCGATCGCGTTCGGACGCAGAGCCCGATCCGGGACGTCGATCTGTGAACGGGTGGCTTCTCGACACGAACGTCCTCTCAGAGCTGCGGCGAAAAAAGCCGAGCGCGAAGGTCGTCCGGTTCGTCTCGGAGCTTCCGCTCGACCGGCTCTACGTCAGCACCGTCACCTTCGCCGAGATCCGCTTCGGCATCGAGCTCGTCGCCGACCCGCAGCGCCGTTCAGAACTGACGGAGTGGCTCGACCATCAGCTGCGACCCCTCTTCGAAGACCGCGTCGTCGCGATCTCCGAGGACGTGATGCTCCGGTGGCGGTTGCTCGTCGAGGCAGGCCGGAAGCGCGGCCACACCTACTCGCAGCCCGACCTCCTCATCGCCGCGACCGCGCTGCACCACGGCCTCACGATCGTCTCGCGCGACACGGAGGAGTACGAGCTCGCGGGGGCGGTGGTGGTGAATCCGTGGCTGTAAGGTCCACCCGCTTCCTGTGCAGCCCCACTCCGTTACACGAAATCTGTATCAGCGTCATCGGGGATAGGGAAACGCGCGTAACACTTCATGCATTGAATCGTGAAGCCAATGCCGCTCTCCCAGTCGACATCGTCAGTGTCGACCACGATGCCGATTCCCAACTTGCCGTTGACCTGCTCCGCGGTGAAGTCGAATGTACGGACCACATCTTCGGCAATCTTGAACGGCACGTTTGAGTAGCGCGACCATTTCTTGTCCGGCTCGCCGTGGCTTCCGCACTCTGGACAGACAATCGGCAGCTCAGCCCAATTCACTTCCTCTGGATCGCTCATGATCCGAGGATAGCTCGAGCGGCCAGTAGGATCTTGCTGTCACTGGATCCGCTGAGTGCTCAGTTAGGTAGGTGCTTCGCCCCGCAACCGCTCAAGTACTCAGCAACAGCGTCGTAGTACGACGGGGTCCTCGTCACATCGGCACCAGTCACATCACCTCGCGGAACAAAGATGATCATCCCTTTACGGGCGCGCGTGAGAATGACGCGGTAGCCATTCTTCGCAACAGCGAGAAGGTGGTCTTTCCGCCACTCTGTTCCGGACATCTTGTACGCCTTCCAACCGCCACCTTCTCTTCGCAGATCAGCATCCCAGCAGGCGATTGTGTAGTCGAGTTCCAAGCCTTGCACCTGGTACTGGTTCTGAATAATTTCGAGGGAGTTTGATGATCGAACATCGGTGGTTGGCGCAAGCATCCATGTCGCGATATCGGGTTTGAAGTCAACGAAGAGCCCTTCCGCTGCTAATCGACGTGCTTGCCCCGACGCAATCAGGCCAGCGCGCTCCGTACCCACGATTCGCCTCCGAGCCCACTGCTTTGCCGCGGCGAGATCGCGCGCAATCCACACCGCGTCTTCCTTCGCTTCCATCTGTCTGGCAATGCCGCTTGCCTCGGCGTACTGGTCATCCAGCACGGCGTTAACCCACTCCTCGACCGCCGAGTTGCGGTAGTACCTCATCGACTGTCGAAGGTGCCCGTGATGCAGAGTCTTCCGGCGCTGATGCGTAGCCCAGTACTCCACATCACCCACATCCTCAACCCGGAGCGTTTCGTCGGCTATTGAGAAGCCCCACTCGTTTCGCTCGGCTGCTTGCAACCATGCGACGAGACCGCGTTCGCCGCGATTGATGGCCTGGTTGTGTCCGACCAGCGCCACGACGACTGCGCCACCCGTGGGATGGGCATCACGCTGCACTTTCAGGATCAGATCGGCTTCATGATCCGCCAGTTTTTCGCCCGCGACCATCCTGCCGCTCTGATAAGTACGTTGGGCCTCATCGAATATTAGGACGCGACCATCTTCCTGCCTGTGAGGGCGGCCTCGGCGGCCGAGAAAGCTGTGCGCCTTGACAATCTTGTAGGTAGCCGCGTTCGCCACGATTGCGGCATCTGTGCGGCGGTAGCCAGTGCGAACCCAAACGTCCTTCGCTCGGGATTGCTCTCGATAGGATGCCCGCAGCGCTTTGTGCAGAACGTCGACGAGCGGCACATTGCCCGTTAGGAAGACGGCACTCCCCGCGTGAATGCCTCGCATCGCCAGATCAAGTCCGACCAATGTTTTCCCTGCCCCCGGCGCGCCCGACACAAAGATGACGTGATACTCGTGTGCGTCCAACGCTTGGTCGATGACCGAGCGTACTTCGAGCGTGGTGCTTCTGATCGCGACCGCTGGCGCCGAATGCTCCTCGATCGCCGCAACGTCATGATTACCGTACAAGGACAACGTGGCATCGATGATTGAAGACGACGGTCGGAAAGACGAGTGAAGCCAGTTCGCAGCGCTCACCAGCGATCTTGACCGCCTATGGCGTATACCTAGCGTCAAAGCCTCCTTCAGAGAGGTGGCGTCACATTCCAGAGCTCGAGTCGCGATTCGCTCCCAACTTCGACCGCCCATTCCGGGCCATATAGGCTGGATACTGGAACGAGTAGTTGTGAGCGAAAGAATCGGAACGATGATTGCTTCGTCGGTATTGCACCAACTTTGTGTCACGCTGTGAAACTCAAGCAAATTCGCCGCATATGCCATGACCTGGTCGCGATCCGCCCTGGTGAAACGCGACCGCTTGAACTCGACTACGAACATCAGTCCTTCGCCGAGCAGTACGCAGTCGATTCGGAGGCCGCGTCGTCGAAAGTCAAACTCAAGGATGACATCGTGAATCGACTCACAGTCGGGTTGCTCCAGCGCATGCTGGAGAGCCGCTACGCGCTGTCCCAAGCTGCGCTGCAGAGCGCTCACGCTGTCGTGCCATTCTTGCGCCTGCGCTTCCTCGATCTGCAGGCTTTCCAGCGCTGCGCGTCCTGCGAGCTGGTCGGCGACATGCCCAGCGGATTCGGTCAGAAACTTTGATCGAGAGGCGTGGTACCAAGCGGGGCTTACGGCTTCTCGCGGCTGCGCAGCCATTCGCGCACCTCCGCCGCCAGGGTACGGAGTCGGTTAGCCTCCGTCTAGAGCTATCACACCGCCCGCACATGGCGTGTTCTGCCCGGAGCAACGAAGGGCGGCCTCGCGGCCGCCCTTCTCGATTACTGCGATGGTGTGAACTAAAGCCCTACGAGCACCCACTCGTCGACCCGCAATTCAGGCACTTGTAGCACGCCCCGTTTCTCACCATGATCGAGCCGCACTCGCTGCAGCTGGGGGCGTCCTGCTGGTAGAGGAACGTGCCGGCTTTGGCGGGGTTCACCTTGTCGGCGTCCTTCGGCGGCATGACGAAGCCGACCATGGGGGCCGAGGAGGCGGCGGTGGGGGCCGGAGCGGCGCCCATCGTTGCCTGGAGGTTGCTCACGAAGGTCACGTCGGACGCGTTCGGCGCGGTGACGTTCGCTGCGGGCGAAACAGCGGCGCCGGCGGGTGCGGCTGCGATGGGCGCGTCCCCATGTAGAGTCCTGAGGGCCGAAGCCGTGGAAGTGGACATCGACTGCGCCGTCGATGACTGCGGCGTCGCGGCCATCGTGGCCGGGTCGTCGCGCAGGATCACGCCCGCGGCCTCCTGCTTCTCGCGGCTGAGGAACTTGATCGCCAGCCACTTGAAGATGTAGTCCATGATCGACTTCGCCATCGGGATCTCGGGGTTCTTGGTGAAGCCCGACGGCTCGAAGCGGGTGTGGGTGAACTTGTCGACGAGCAGCTGCAGCGGGACGCCGTGCTGCAGGGCGAGCGAGGTCATCGTCGCGAACGAGTCCATGAGACCCGAGATCGTCGACCCCTCCTTCGCCATCGTGATGAAGATCTCGCCGGCGGTCCCGTCCTCGTACTTGCCGACGGTGATGTAGCCCTCGTGGCCGCCGATCGCGAACTTGTGCGTGATCGACTCGCGCTCGTCGGGGAGCTTGCGGCGCACCGCACTCGGCGCGACGCCGAGCTGCTCGAGCTTCTCTTTGTCCTTGCCGGTCGAGAGAGGCTGCGAGCGCTTGCAGCCGTCGCGGTAGATCGCGACCGCCTTGAGCCCCATCTTCCACGCCTCGTAGTACGCCCCTTCGATCTCTTCGACCGTGGCGCTCGGCGGCATGTTGATGGTCTTCGAGATCGCCCCGGAGATGAACGGCTGCACCGCGCCCATCATCTTGAGGTGCCCCATGTAGTGGATCGAGCGCGTGCCGTTCTGCGGCTTGAACGCGCAGTCGAATACGGTGAGGTGCTGGTCGAGAAGGTGCGGCGCTCCCTCGATCGTGTCGTTCTCGTTGATGTACTCGACGATCTCGCGCGCCTGCTTCACGTCGTAGCCGAGGCGCTTGAGCGCGGTCGGAACCGTGTTGTTGACGAGCTTGAGCATCCCGCCGCCGACGAGCTTCTTGTACTTGACCAGAGCGATGTCGGGCTCGATGCCGGTGGTGTCGCAGTCCATCATGAAGGCGATCGTGCCGGTCGGCGCGAGCACCGAGATCTGGGCGTTGCGGAAGCCGTGCTCGTGGCCGAGCGCATACGCCTCGTCCCACACCTTGCACGCGGCGTCGGCCAGGTCGGCCGGAATCGCCCGGACGTCGATGCGGTAGGCCGAGCGGCGGTGCTTGTCGATGACGCGGAGGAACGGCTCCTCGTTGACGGCATAGCCCTCGAACGGACCGATCTTCTCGGCGATGCGGGCCGACTGCGCGTACGACTCACCCGAGAGGATCGAGGTGATCGCAGCGGCGTACTCGCGTCCCTCTTCGCTGTCGTACGCCACGCCGCGCGCCATGAGGAGCGCGCCGAGGTTCGCGTAGCCGATGCCGAGCGGACGGAACTTGTGCGAGTTCTCCGCGATCGCCTCGGTCGGATACGAGGCCGGGTCGACCACGATCTCCTGCGCCGTGACGACGATGCGGAGCGCCGCGCGGTACGACTCGACGTCGAAGCCGGCTGTCTCACTGTAGAACTTCATCAGGTTCAGCGAGGCGAGGTTGCACGCGGAGTCGTCGAGGAACATGTACTCCGAGCAGGGGTTCGACGCGTTGATCCGCGCGGTGTTGGGGCACGGATGCCAGTCGTTGACGGTCGTGTCGAACTGCATGCCCGGGTCGCCGCACAGCCAGGCCGACTCAGCCATCTTCTTCATGAGGTCGCGGGCCTTGTAGGTGCCCATGACCTTCGAGGGGTCGGTCACCGCGCGGGTGTGCCAGTCGGCGTCCTTCTCGTAGGCGCGCATGAACTCGTCGGTCACGCGCACCGAGTGGTTGGCGTTCTGGAACTGCACCGAGTCGTAGGCGCCGCCGGGGGCGTTGAAGGCCGGGTTGTAGCCGGCCTCGATGAGGGCCCACGCCTTCTGCTCTTCCTTCTCCTTCGATTCGACGAAATCGACGATGTCCGGATGGTCGGCGTTCAGGATGACCATCTTCGCGGCGCGACGGGTCTTGCCGCCCGACTTGATGACGCCGGCGAACGAGTCGTAGCCCTTCATGAAGGAGACCGGGCCGGAGGCCGTTCCGCCGCCCGCGAGGAGCTCGCGCGAGGAACGGATGTTCGAGAGGTTCGAGCCGGTGCCCGAGCCGTACTTGAACAACATCCCCTCGGTCTTGGCCAGGCCGAGGATCGAGTCCATCGTGTCCTTGACGGAGTTGATGAAACAGGCCGAGCACTGCGGCTTCGGCTCGATGCCGACGTTGAACCAGACCGGCGAGTTGAAGGCCGCCATCTGGTACAGGAGGATGTGCGTCAGCTCATCCCTGAACGTATCGCCATCCGCTTCGGTCGCGAAGTAGCCGCCTTCGCGGCCCCACTCGGTCATGGTGCGGACGACGCGTCCGATCAACTGCCGGACGGACGTCTCGCGCTCCGAGGTGCCGAGGTGGCCCCGGAAGTACTTCGAGACGACGACGTTGGTCGCCATCTGCGACCAGAACTTCGGCATCTCGACGTCCTTCTGCTCGAAGACCGCCTCACCGCGCTCGTTCGTGATCACCGCCGAGCGCGTCTCCCACTCGCAGGTGTCGTACACGTCCACCCCGGGCCGGGTGAAATAGCGCTGGATCTCGATCCCGCCTGTCCTGGTCTCTTTTCTGGCCGCTTTACCGTGGCGGCTCGACGTCCGGCTCCTCACCGACACATCGACTGAGGTCATGGCTCCACTCTCCTCTTACGCGTCACACTGAAAAAACAAAAAAGTAGAGGAGGGCAGTTCGGCACAGTGCAAAGGAGAACGGCGGCGATGGTCCTGCGGATCCTTTCAGGTCCTCGCCGGAGCTCCGGGCTCCCTCATCCGAACTTCCGTCCCCTACCTCCCCCGACACCAGGGCGCCCCCTCCACCTGCCACATGTCGCGCGATGTGGCCCGGAGGCGTCCTCGAAGTTCAGCCCGCCGCAGCTACCGGTCCGGAAGACTCTGGATCGCGCGTGCCGCGGAGGGCTGGAAAGAAAAAAAAAGAACTAACGAATGGTCGTGCGGAGGACCGGAGAAGGCTTCGCCTGGGGCACCGTGAACCGAACCTTGACCGTCACCTGATAGTCGCGAATCTGCAGCGAGACCGACTGGTTGGGTGAGCGGGTCTCCGGACGGTTCTGATGCTTCGAAACCTTCATGCGCCTCCCTCACGAACATCAGTTGTATTTGATGCGGCACAAGCTACGCCTGCCGGCGGGCGGGTGTCAAGTGGGAACCACAAGATCTTGGGGGTCAGCTGCACAAGAAGCACTACATATCGTGTAACCGGTCGTGTTTCCAAACAGTTACGTGGTCGCGTTCGCTTCCCTCCAGGAGGCGATTTTCCGCCGTGGTTCCACTGGAATTCCGCCATCCGTAGACAGGAATTCCGCAGGCTTTGCACAGGGGCTGGAGGACGGTTTTCCTCGGGATTTCCGCGGTTTTTGCGCGGGTTCCTCGCAGGTTTTCATATGGTGTTTTCGTAGTAGATATCGCGTGCTTTTTCATCAGGTTTTCAGCGGCCGATCCGCGTGGTTTCCTTCGACGTGATCGCACGGATCGCAGCGGCTGACGCGGGCCGGATCGAAGGGTTGAGGAAAACTGGCCGCAGCCCCGCCCGACGGCGCCTCGCGTCGGCTTGCGCAGGCGGCTGCACAGGTGGCGCGACAGTGCCGCCGACCTCCCCGAATTCGCAACCGGGAGCCCTCGGCC
>JBAQWH010000287.1:0-1763 GCA_049298815.1 Thermoanaerobaculia bacterium
GGGGTCTAACGTCTGCCGCCCGCTACGCGGGCTCGGTTCGCCATCAATTCGTCCTCTGATGGTGCTCCGCGGCGCGCGGAGGTTGAGGCCTCATCGCAACTCCCCGATTCGAATTACGCCGACGTGATCGGTCAACGCTGACCCGGAGACCGCGGGAGGGTCACGCGGTCGTGTGACTGGCGACCTCTGCCTCGCCCCTCGGGTCGCGGACCCTGATCGAGGTCCGAGGAGGTCCGATGGCTCGCTGGCTTGGCGTCCTTACTATTTTTGTCTTTGCGGCTGCTGCACTCGCGCAACCCATACCGCCATCCGCGCTCCGCGGGGACATCCTCGAGGTCGAGGAGGTGGGCCAGGCCGATGCGGAGGCGCTCTTCGCGACGTCCGAGGCAGCGATCTACTTTCCGGAGCTGCGGCAGGCGCGTGCCTGGAGCGTGGCGGACACCGCCGGACGCCCTGTACCGCGCGTCGCGACGCTCGTCGACTTCACCGACTCGCTCGAGCGCGACTTCCCGGGATTCCGCTCGGACCGCTACGGTCCCTGGCTCATGAAGGTGCCGCACCGTGCGACGCCGCTACCGGCGTCGGAGTCGGCGGGGGAGGTCGCAGGCGACGCGACCGTCCTGACCGACTCGTTCGAAGGAGGGAACCTCTCGCAGTGGGCCCTCGCGAACAACACGAACGGCGAATACGACTTCACCGTCATGGGCTGCAAGGCCCACAACGGAACCTGGAGTGCGGACGCGTTCAGGGGCGGCACGAAAGGGATGCATCTCGCCTGCTGGGATTCCTATCCGGCCGGCGTGACGACCCAGATCACCCACAGCACGTGTGACGCAATCCAGGGGGCGTCGCAGGCCTGGCTCGACTTCTACCTGACGGCCGAGATGGACGACTCCGAGGCGATCGGCGTCTACTACCTCGCCGCGGACGGCTACATCTACGGCTACAACTTCGTCGGCAGCTGGTCGAGCTGGTTCCACATGGTCGTGAACCTCAAACAGTGGAACCACGTCGGCGATCTCACGACGGCGGCGTGCGTGAAGTTGCTCTTCCAGTTCCGCTCCGACGGCACCGCGACGGCCGGCACCGGCCCCATCCTCGACGACGTGACGATCCGGACCGATGAGCCGTCGTTCCTTCGCGCGACGATCGCCGCGACGCCGTCGACCGGCACAGCGCCGCTGACGGTGAGCTTCGTCCCGACGGTGTCCGGAGGCAGCGGGACCGAGAGCTACGAGTGGCGCTTCGGTGATGCGGCGTCCGCGAGCTCGACCTCGAAGAACGCGACGTTCACGTACACGGGCGCAGGGGAGTACTGGCCGCGCTTCCGGGTTGCCGACTCGACCGGCACGCGGGCCTATGCCCACACGAAGATCGTCGTCAGCGCCGGTTCCGGATGCTCGCTCTCGTGCACCGCCACGGCGCCGGCTGCTGCGACTGCGGGGACGACCGTGAGCTTCCAGGCGACGGCGTCCCCAACCGGTTGCAGCGGAAGCGCAACGTATCTCTGGAGCTTCGGAGACGGGCAGGTCTCGTCGCTACAAAATCCGACCCACGCGTACGCGACCGCCGGGACCTACTCGTGGTCGATGACGGCGTCGGTCTCCGGCACCACGTGTCCGAGAACCGGGACGATCGCGATCACGGCGTCGTCGACGCGGACCTCGAGGCGCCGCAGCGTCCTTCCTCCCGGCGACACGACCGTCGCCTCGCAGCCGGTCGGCCCGTCCGGCGGCACCGTCAGTGGAGGAGGCGTCGCGATC
>JBAQWH010000288.1:0-5003 GCA_049298815.1 Thermoanaerobaculia bacterium
CGCTTCGCTCCTTCGTCGCTCCGCCGGCTCAGGATGACACTGGGGGCGCGTACAATCCTCCGCATGCCGAAGATCGCCGCCGACGTCCCGAATGAGCTCGCGCGCCGCATCGATCGCATCGTGCGCGAGGGGTGGTATGCCGATGAGGAGACGCTGGTCCGCGAGGCCCTCCTCAACTTCGTCGACGGAAAGTCGTACCTCGGCGACTCGCCGCGCATGCTTCACCGCTTCGCCGCCGACGCGCTGAACGAATCGAAGCCGGAGGTCGCGCTCAAGTTCGTCAGCCGCGCGATCACCAGCCTCGCCGCGCAGCCGATCACCGACTTCCCCCTCTACCAGGCGCTCATCGAGCTCCGAGTCCAGATCGACCTCGTCCTCGGCCGTCAGGAGGAGGCGCTGGCCGTACTCAACGAAGCCCGCGAGAAGATGCCGAACAACCCGACCATCGCCCGCTGGATCGAGCGCCTCGAGAAACCCAGTCGTTAGTGGCTAGTCGTTAGTGGTCAGTGGTCAGTGGTCAGTGGTCAGTGGCCAGTAGAGGCGACGGCGCGGATCAGCAAGACATCCCGGTTCCACTAACCACTAACGACTAACGACTAACGACTCGAATGCGCCAGCGCTACTCGCACCTCGACCCCGACCTCATCCGGCGTCTCCTGGCGGAGATGGGGTTGCGCCGGCTCTTCAACCAGCTGCTGCTGCAGAGCGGCGGCGACGTGGAAGAGGCGATGGAGTGGATGCGGATGCTTCAGCGGCGCGGCTTCATCGATCCGGACGTCGACCTCGACGAGTTCTTCGCGCGGCTCGAGGAGCAGAACGTCATCGGCAGCGACGGCGACGGCAACCTGACGCTCTCGGCCTCGGGCGAGCGGCAGATCCGTCGCGACGCCCTCGACGAGATCTTCGGCGGGCTGCAGAAATCGATCGCCGGAGAGCATTCGGTGGCGACGGCGGGACAGGGGATCGAGCGGCTCACCGAGACGCGCTCGTACGCGTTCGGCGACGACCCGATGGCGATCGACTCCGTCCGCTCGATCCAGAACGCGATGCGGCACAGCGATCCGTCGGATGCCATCGCAATCACGGAAGAGGACCTCGAGGTCTTCGAGACCGAGTACGGATCGAGCTGCGCGACGGTCGTGATGATCGACGTCTCCCACTCGATGATCCTCTACGGCGAGGACCGGATCACGCCCGCGAAGAAGGTCGCGCTCGCCCTCACCGAGCTGATCCTCACGAAGTACCCGAAGGACTCGATCGACGTCCTGCTGTTCGGCGACGAGGCGGTCGAGGTGCCGATCAGCGAGATCCCCTACGTCAAGGTCGGCCCGTACCATACGAACACGAAGGCGGGGCTGGAGCTCGCGCAGCGGATCCTCAGAAGGCGCAAGCACAACAACAAGCAGATCTTCATGCTGACCGACGGGAAGCCGTCGGCGCTCACCGAGAACGGCCGGCTCTACACGAACTCGTTCGGCCTCGACCTGAAGATCGTGAACCGCACCCTCGAGGAGGCCGACCGCTGCCGCCGCGCCGGGATCCCGATCACGACGTTCATGCTCGCCAGCGACCCGATGCTCGTGAACTTCGTCGACCAGCTCTCGAAGGTGAACCGAGGCCGCGCGTTCTACACCTCGCCCGACCGGATCGGCGAGTACATCCTCGCGGACTACATCCGGAACCGGCGGAAGTACGTGCATTGACGAGTGGCCAGTGGCCAGTGGTCAGTGGTCAGTGGCCAGTGGCCAGTGGTCAGTGGTCAGTAGTCAGTGGCACGCATCCCCGGTTCTACTAACGACTAACGACTTCTACGCGGAGTGGTCAGTGGCGGAATCCGGTCCGGTCGCTTCCCGTTCCGCCATCCGTGCGTAAGTTATTTGCGATTGCCCTGATCGCTGCAACCGCGAGCGCGAACGAGATCTCGTACCGGACGCTCCAGTCGGGTTCGCCGCAGGGCGGGACACCGCTTTATGACGCGGGGTTGCGCGGCGAGGGGCAGATCGTTGCGATCCTCGATACCGGCGTCGAGTACACCTCCTGCTACTTCGCCGAGCCGGACGGGTCGCATCCGCCGATCAACACAGGGTCTCCGCAGACGGGCCTCGACTGGACGAACGTCGATCCGTCGCGGCGGAAGGTGATCGCATACGACTTCCTCTTCTCGTGCGATCAATACCCCGGCGCGCCCGGCTGCGAGATGCCGGGAACGACAGGATCGCTCGACAACACCGGACACGGCACGAAGATGGCGGCCGCGATCGCCGGCGACAGTGGCGCGTACGGCTCGCACGACTGGGCGGATGCGATCGCCCCCGCGGCGAAGCTCGTCGTTCAGGACGGGGGCTACGTTGGCGGCGACGCCTGCAGTCACCGTCCCGGATTCGGCTGTCCCGTGAAGCTCACGCCGATCCTCGAGCAGGCGTATCGGCAGGGGGCGCGCATCCACGCGAACTCCTGGGGCGATCGCCAGGGTTTCCCCCTTCCGCTGCCAGCGCCGACGGCCAATTACCCGGCGTCCGCGCAGGAGATCGACGCGTTCGTCTGGAGCCATCCCGACCTGCTCGTGGTGTTCAACACCGGGAACTTCAGCGGCACGGGGCGGCCGCCGGCGTCGTCGCTCTCCGCCCCCGGCTCTGCGAAGAACACTCTGCAGGTCGGTGCGACGCGCGCCCTCTCGCCGCAGCGTCACGACGACGTGATCGCCGAGTTCTCGCTCTTCGGACCGACTCGCGATGGCCGGATCAAGCCGGACATCGTGGGACCGGGGTTCGTCTTCTCCGGCGACGTCGACCGCGACGGCAACGGGCAGACCTGCGACACCTCGTACAACGGCGGGACCTCGTACGCGTCGCCGACGATCGCCGGCGCCGCCGCGCTCGTGCGGCAGTACTACGCAGACGGCTTCTACCCGTCAGGGTCGCCCCGTGCATCAGACTCGTTCGCCCCGAGCGCTGCGCTGATGAAGGCGACCATCATCTCCGCGGCGCGAGCTCTCGCGTGGCGGCGCAACCAGGGAGTCGACGTGCCTGCGGAGCCGACGCCGTCGAAGGAGCAGGGGTGGGGATTTCCCGTGCTCGACGACGCGCTCCACTTCGCAGGCGAGACGCGCACCCTGCAGGTGCTCGACGTGCCTCTCGTCGAAGGACTGCGCGCCGGTGAGTCGCGAACTCTTCTGATCCGCGCGAAGCCGGGGACGCCGCTGAAGGCCGTCCTGGTCTGGACCGATCCCGCCGGGACGCCGCGCGGCTTCAGCGACACGACACCGCAGCTGGTCAACGATCTCGACCTCCGCGTCACCGGACCGGACGCGCGCCTCCGCTTCGGCAACGGCGATGTGCCCGATCGCCTGAACAACGTCGAGGTGGTGATGCTCGAGGCTCCGGCCGCGGGAACGTACGCGATCACCGTGACCGCGCACCAGCTCCGGCAGGGCCCGAGGCAGAGCTTCGCGGTCGTGGTGACGGGGGACGTGAGCGTGGAGCCGGTCACACGCCGACGATCGGTCCGACGTTAGAGCGTCGGAGAGCGGACTTCAGTCCGCGGTAGCGGGACTTCAGTCCCGCTGCGGTGCACGGTAACCGCGCCCGGACTGAAGTCCGGACGCTGCGGACTGAAGTCCGCTCTCCGGAAACCGCTAGAATTCCCGCGCCATGTTGTCCAGAGACTTTCTCCGCGAACACTCCGACGAATACCGCGACGCGCTGAAGAGGCGCGGGTCGGCGGCGACCCTCGACCGTTTCCTCGAGGTCGACACCGAACGGCGCCGCATCATCGCGCAGGTCGAGCAGCTCAAGAACCAGCGCAACGTCGCCTCCCAGGAGATCGCGTCGCTCAAGAAGAACAAGCAGGACGCGTCCGTGCAGATCGACGCGATGAAGCGCGTCGGCGACGAGATCAAGACGCTCGACGAGCAGCTCGCGGCCCTCGAAGTCGAGCTCCGCACCCTCGAGCTCGACTTCCCCAACGTCCCGCACGAGTCGGTCCCGACCGGCACCGACGAGAGTGCGAACCGCATCGAGCGGCACTGGGGGACGAAGCCGTCCTTCGACTTCGCCGTGAAGTCGCACTGGGACCTCGGCGAGGCGCTCGGAATCCTCGACTTCGACCGCGGCGCCAAGATCACCGGCGCACGCTTCTCGGTCCTCTTCGGCGGTGCCGCGAAGCTCAGCCGCGCGCTGATGAACTTCATGCTCGACCTCCACACGCGGCAGGGCTATCTCGAGGTGCTGCCGCCCTTCATCGTCAACGCCGACTCGCTCACCGGCACCGGCCAGCTGCCGAAGTTCGAGGAGGACCTCTTCAAGCTTCAGGGCGAAAAGCAGTTCTACCTCGTGCCGACTGCGGAGGTGCCGGTCACGAACCTCCACCGCGACGAGACGCTCGACGCGTCCTCGCTGCCGCTGCTCTACACCGCCTACACGCCGTGCTTCCGCAGCGAAGCCGGCTCGTACGGCAAGGACACGCGCGGCCTCATCCGCCAGCACCAGTTCGAGAAGGTCGAGCTCGTGAAATTCACGCTGCCGGATCAGTCGTGGGACGAGTTGGAGAAACTGGTGCACGACGCGGAGGAAGTGCTGCAGGCGCTGAACCTCCACTACCGCGTCGTGACGCTCTCGACCGGCGACATGTCCTTCACCTCCGCGAAGACGTACGACATCGAGGTGTGGCTGCCGGGACAGGAGACGTACCGCGAGATCTCCTCGTGCTCGAACTTCGCCGACTTCCAGGCGCGCCGCGCCAGCATCCGCTACCGTTCCCCAGACAAGAAGGGGGGCTTCGTCCACACGCTCAACGGATCGGGCCTGCCGCTCGGACGCACCCTCGTCGCGGTCCTCGAGAACTACCAGCAGGCCGACGGCACGATCGTCATCCCCGAAGTCCTCCGGCCGTACATGGGGGGAGCGGAGAGGATCGGATAGAAGTGTGAAGTGTGAAGTGTGAAGTGTGAAGTGTGAAGTGTGAAGTGTGAAGTGTGAAGTGTGAAGTGTGAAGTGTGAAGTGTG
>JBAQWH010000289.1:0-5084 GCA_049298815.1 Thermoanaerobaculia bacterium
GGTCCTCCGCGTCCCGGCATGAGCGGACGCCCGATGTCGCCCCCGACCGGCGCTCCTCTCGGCATGCGCCGGAAGAAGGACGAGCAGGGGACGGACGACCGCGAGAAGAAGAAAGCAGCAGGGAAGCGCACCAAGGGTGCACGTCAGGTCGAGGTCGATCAGGAGCTCTTCACCAAGGGTCCCTTCTCCGGGACTCAGGTGATCGCCGACGACATCGGTCCGGACATCGTGCTGCCGGATGTCGAGGACGGGCCGAAGAAGGTCTCGTCGCGACGCGACTCCCGCAAGCAGTCCTCGCCGACGGCGAGAGTGCTCGAGTTCAAGAAGCCGACCGGCAGGGTCGCTCTCACCGAGGGCGTCACGGTCAAGGAGCTCGCCGAGAAGCTCGACGTCCGGGCGAACGACCTCATGAAGCACCTCTTCATGAAGAAGGGGCTGATGGTCTCGATCAACCAGCCGCTCGGAGCCGAGCTGGCCATGGAAGTGGCTCGTGAGCTCGGACTCGAAGCGGATGTCGTCTCCTTCGAAGAGTCCGTCGAGCTCGAGGCGATCGAGCGTTCCACCACCGGCAGCGTCTCCCGCGGCCCGGTCATCACGGTCATGGGGCACGTCGACCATGGCAAGACCTCGCTGCTCGACGTCATCCGCGAGACCAACGTCGCGGAAGGCGAGGCGGGCGGCATCACGCAGCACATCGGGGCCTACCAGGTCGACAAGCGCGGTCGCAAGATCGCATTCCTCGACACCCCCGGTCACGAAGCCTTCACGATGATGCGTGCACGCGGTGCGAAGGTGACGGACATCGTCATCCTCGTGGTCGCGGCCGACGACGGCGTCATGCCGCAGACGAAGGAAGCGATCGACCACGCTCGCGCGGCGAAGGTGCCGCTGATCGTGGCGATCAACAAGATCGACAAGCCGAACGCGAACGTCGAGCGCGTCCGCCGCGAGCTCGCCGACTTCGGCGTGCAGGTCGAGCAGTGGGGCGGCGACGTGGTCTCGGTCGAAGTCTCAGCGAAACAGAAGAAGGGTATCGACGAGCTTCTCGACATGATCCTGCTCACCGCGGACATGCTCGACCTCAAGGCGAACCCCGAGTTCTCCGCGAAGGGCGTCGTCCTCGAAGCGCGGAAGGAAGTCGGCCGCGGCATCGTGGCGACCGTTCTCGTGCAGGACGGGACGCTCAAGATCGGCGACCCGTTCTTCTGCGGCCAGACGTATGGCCGCGTCAGGGCGCTCACCGACCAGCGCGGCGAGCGGGTGAAGGAAGTCGGCCCCGCAACGCCGGTGCAGGTCACCGGGTTCGAGGACGTCCCGAACGCAGGCGACACGATGTCCGCTGTCGACGACGAGACGCAGGCCCGCATGATCGGCCAGCTCCGTCAGGAGAAAGCGCGCGAGCAGATGCAGCAGAAGGGCTCCCGCATCTCTCTCGACCAGCTGTTCCAGCGGATGAAGGAGGGGGGCGCCAAGGAGCTCAACCTGATCATCAAGGCCGACGTCCAGGGCTCGGTCGAGGTGCTGACGGACACGCTCAAGAAGCTGACGACTCCCGAGGTCAAGATCAACGTGATCCACGCCTCGGTCGGTGCGATCTCGACGAACGACGTCATGCTCGCGACCGCGTCGGAAGCGATCGTGGTCGGATTCAGTGTCCGCCCCGAGCGCAACGCGCAGGATCTCGCCGAGAAGGAAGGCGTCGACATCCGCCTCCACACCGTCATCTACAACCTGGTCGACGAGATCAAGCTGGCCATGGTCGGCCTCCTCGATCCGAAGTTCCAGGAGGTCTTCCAGGGTCGCGCTCAGGTCCGCGAGACGTTCAAGGTGCCTAAGATCGGCCTCATCGCCGGCTGCATGGTCACCGAGGGCGTCATCCCGCGTACCGCCGGCGTCCGCCTGCTGCGCGACAACCGCGTCATTTACGAAGGGAAGATCGGGTCGCTGAGGCACTTCAAGAACGACGTCGCGGAGGTCCGCCAGGGCTTCGAGTGCGGCATCGGCATCGAGAAGTTCCAGGACTACAAAGCCGGCGACGTGATCGAGGCCTTCAAGATCGACAAGATCGCAGGCACGTTGAGCTCCTAGCACGGAGTCCCTGAGTCCCTAAGCCCCTGAGTCCCTAAGGCCCTGAGTTCCTCCTCCCCGAGGAACTCAGGGACCGAGGGACCGAGGGACTTCCGCCATGATCGTCGCCGTCGCCCTTTTCGAGCTCCACATCGAGCACGCTCAGTCGCTCAAAGACAAACGCGCCGTCGTCCGCAGCGTTCGTGACCGGCTCCGCAGCCGATTCGAGATCGCCGCAAACGAGGTTGCGTTCCAGGACCTCCACCAGCGGGCCCGTCTCGCGGTGTCGTTCATCGCCGACGGAAACGACTCGGCAGATTCATTGCTCGATAGAATCCAGCGGTTCGTCGAGACCAACGCGGAAGCCGTCCTGACCGGATGGACCAGCGAGAAGCTCGACTTCGACGAAGAGGCGGCCCTGTGACCCGAGGAATCAAATGAAAAAGACACGACGCACGTCGCGCGTAGGCGAGAACGTCCGGGACGCCCTGGTCGAGGTGTTCCGCCATGACATCAAAGACGTTCACCTCGGCTGGTCCTCGATCAGCGAGGTGGAGGTCAGCCCGGATCTTCACTACGCCAAGGTCTACATCACGGGGCTGAAGGAAGAGGACGCGAAAGCGACCGTCGAGGCGCTCCGCAAGATCGCTCCCAAGGTCCGCCACTTCCTCGGCAAACGCATCCATCTGCGCTTCACGCCGGAGCTCGATTTCCGCTACGACGAGACCGCGATGCGCGCTCTCCGCATCGAGACTCTGATCCGGGAAGTGATGCCTCCCCCGGTTGCACAGGAAGACGCGGACGAAACTCCGGAAGAGGACGACGATGAATCCTGAGTCGGGCGCGCTCGAAGTCGCCGGCCGCATTCGCGAGGGCCGCAACTTCCTCATCACCTCGCATCGCAATCCCGATGGGGACGCCCTCGGCAGCGGACTCGCGCTCCAGGGCCTCCTGCGGCAGCTGGGGAAGAGCGCCCAGGTGATCGTCCGCGACGGCTTCTCGCAACCGCTCCACAACATCCCCGGAGCCGCCGGCGTCACGGTCGCGGATGCACTGCCCGCCGATTACCCGGCGGCGTACGACGCGATCTTCACGATGGAGTGCCCCGAGGTCGAGCGGACCGGCTACCGGGTCCTCCCCGGTCCGGTCGTCAACATCGACCACCACCTCGGCAACACGATGTACGGGGAGATCAACTACCTCGACGTCGACGCTCCGTCGGTCGGCGAGATGATCCTCCAGCTGAACCGCAGCCATCTCCGGCTGACGCTCGACCGCGACATCGCGGTCGCGATCTACGTGTCGCTCGCAACCGACACCGGCTTCTTCCGCTACCACAACACGACGCAGCGAGCCTTCGACGCCGCGCAGGAGCTCGTGCGCGCGGGCGTCGTCCCGGGCGACGTCTCACTCTGGATCAACGAGAGCGTGACGCCGGGCTCGGTCAAGCTGCTCGGCCTCTGCCTCAGGACCCTCGAGCTGTGGGAGGACGGCCGCATCGCGACGCAGATGCTGCCGATGTCCTTCTTCGAGGAAGCGGGAGCGAGCCCCGAAGACACCGAGGGGATCGTCAACTACGGCCGGAACATCGACAGCGTGCTTGTGTCGGTGCTGCTCAAGGAGGGGAGTGCGGACTCGACCCGTGTCTCGCTGCGAGCCAAGCCAGGAGTCGACGTGCAGGCGGTGGCCTCGATGTTCGGTGGCGGCGGCCATTCGGCGGCGTCGGGCTGCACGATTCCGATGCCGCTCGCGGGGGCGAAGGAGAAGCTCCTCGGGATCCTCCGCGACGTCCTCCCTCGAAAAGAAAAGTATTAATCAGTATCATTTAATAGAATGTTAAATCAGCAACCAAGGCAGGATGGCGTCCTCCTCGTCGACAAGGTCGCGGGAATCACGTCGCACGATGTCGTCGACAAGTTCCGCCGCCGCTCGAAGATCAAGAAGGTGGGACACACCGGGACGCTCGACCCTCTCGCCACCGGGCTGCTGGTGCTCTGCGTCGGACGGACGACGCGCCTCCAGGCCTACCTGATGGGGATGGAGAAGACGTACGAGGGGACGATCCAGTTCGGATGGGCCACCGACTCGTACGACTCGACCGGGGTGCCGGCCGGCGATCCGGTCGAGGTGAACGTCGAGCAGGTCGACTTCGAGCCGCTGCTCGCGAAGCTGCGGGGCGAGATCGACCAGATGCCGCCTGCATTTTCCGCCAAGAAGATCGACGGCACGCGGGCCTACGAGCTCGCCCGCCGCGGCGAAGAGGTCAAGCTGAAGACGAAACGGGTGACGGTCCATCAGTTCGACCTCACGTCGGTCACAGGCTCGACCGCGCGGTTCATCGTTCGCTCGACCGCGGGGACCTATGTCCGCTCGCTCGTGCACGACCTCGGGCAGGCCGCCGGAATCCCTGCGCACCTGGCGGCGCTCCGCCGCACGGCGATCGGGAGCTTCTCGATCGCGGATGCGATCCCGTACGAGCGTCTCGCGAACGACCGCATCGAGACGGTGCTCGCCAGGCCGCACTTCCAGAACCTCTCCGAGATCGACCTCCCGCTCGAAAAGGTTCGGATCGACTGGGCTCAGCAGGGGAAGCTGATGCAGGGCCAGGCGGTGATCCTCGTCCCTTCGATGCCGGTGGAGAAGAACGACCTGATTGCCCTCGGCAACCCGCATGACCAGCTCGTCGGCATCGGCGAGGTGATGAACGTGCTCCGCGTCGGCGGCGCGGTCGAAGTGAAGCCGAAAGTCGTTCTCGCCGGGTAGGCGATCAAGTCGACCGCTGCGCCCCGCTACGCAGTCGCGAGGGCGCGTTTCTGCTGCGGAACGATCGCCGGGACGAAGCCGCTCGCGACGTCGAGGATTGCGCAGGGAGCGTGCCGGATCAGGTCGTCGGCGCTGAGTCCTCCGTCGATGTGCGATCTGGTCGCCGACAGCTGCTGCGATCCGATCACGAGCAGGTCGGCCTGAAGGTCGCGGGCGCAGGCGAAGATCCGCTGTGCGCCGCGGTCGATCGAGAC
>JBAQWH010000290.1:0-3066 GCA_049298815.1 Thermoanaerobaculia bacterium
CCTGAGCCGCCGATGCCCCGGAGGGGCTGAGGACGGCGAAGGACCCCGAGGCGACGGGCAGAAAACCGAGGGGGTCCTTCGCCGCGCTCCGGTCCCTGACGGGACCTCCGCCGGCTCAGGATGACAGGTGAATCGAACATCGCCACGAGGACGGAACGATGAAAGACGCATTCAGACAGCTGATCCGCGACGTCCGCTCCGAGAAGCTGCGGACGTTCCTCACGGTCTTCGGGATCGTCTGGGGCACCGTCGCGATCAGCCTGATGCTCGCGTTCGGGACCGGGCTGCACAAGAACATGATCAAGGCGACCGCGGGTCTCGGCGACCGCATCGTCATCGCCTGGCCCGGCCTGACCTCGATGCCGTTCGAAGGGCTCGGCAAGGGGCGCCGGCTCCGCGTGACCGAGGAGGACATCGAGGCGGTCAAGACCGACGTCCAGGGGTTGCGGGCAATGTCGGGCGAGTACATGACCTCGATGCGGCTCGACTACGGGACCAAGACGATGTCGGTCGACATCTCCGGCGTCACCTCGGAGTTCGGCGCGATGCGCAGCCTCGTGCCGGCCGCTGGCGGCCGCTTCATCAACCCGATCGACGATGCGGGACAGCGCCGCGTCATCTTCCTCGGCGACGAGTTGAAGAAGACGATCTTCGGCGAGGCCGACGCGATCGGGAAGGTCATCCTCCTCAACCAGTCGCCCTTCCAGGTCGTCGGCGTGATGGTCGAGAAGCTCCAGGACTCGAGCTACAGCGGCCGCGACAAGGAGAAGGCCTTCATCCCGTCGAGCACCTTCCGGTCGCTCACCGGCGCGAAGTACGTCAACAACATGGTCTTCCAGGCGAAGGTCACGGGCGAGACCAAGAACGTCAGCGAGCAGTTGCGCGTGTCGTTCGGCAAGCGCCTCCGCTTCGATTCGTCCGACAAGGAAGCGATGTCGATGTGGGACACCACCGAGCAGTTCGCGTTCTTCGACATCTTCATGTTGTCGTTCAACGCGTTCCTCGGCCTGATCGGCGTGCTGACCCTGATCGTCGGCGGCATCGGTGTCTCGAACATCATGAACGTCGTCGTCGAGGAGCGGACCCGTGAGATCGGCATCAAGATGGCCCTCGGCGCCAAGCAGGGCTGGATCCTCCGGCAGTTCCTGATGGAGACGATGCTCGTCACCCTGTTCGGCGGCGCCATCGGCTTCGCGATCGCGATCGGCGTCTGCACGGTCTTCCCTTCGAGCCTCGCGGAGTACGTCGGGACGCCGGTCGTCTCACCGGTGGTCGCGCTGCTCACGGCGACCGCTCTCGGCCTGGTCGGCCTCGCGGCCGGCTACTTCCCGGCGCGTGACGCCGCCAACCTCGACCCCGTCGTCGCAATGAAGCTCTGAGGCAACGCCATGCGCAACGACCTCAACATCATCTTCACGCAGTTCCAGAGCGCGAGCCAGCTCCAGAAGAAGCGCGCGTTCCTCACGATCGCGGCGATCGCCTGGGGCACCGTCGCGATCCTCCTTCTCCTCGCGTTCGGCGAAGGGCTCAAGCGGCAGCTCGACAAGAACCGCCGCTCGACCGGCGAGAACCTCGCGGTCATGTGGCCCAGCGAGACCTCGAAAGCGTGGCAGGGCATGCCTCCGGGCCGGCCGATCCGCCCGCGCGTCGACGACGTGGAGCTGATCCGCGCGCAGATGCCGGAGCTCAAGAGCGTCCACGCCGAGATCAACGCCTGGCGCACCTCGCTGCAGTACGGCCGCAAGACCGTCAACGGCCGCGTCCTCGGCGCCCACCGCTCGTACGGTGAGAGCCGCGTTCACTACCCGGTCGCCGGCGGACGCTGGATCAGCGCGGCCGACGAGCAGCAGCGCCGGCGCGTGATCTTCCTCGGCGACGAGCTCGCGGCCGACGTCTTCGGCGACGTCGACCCGGTCGGCAAGACCCTGCTCGTCAACAACGCCCCCTACACCGTCATCGGCGTCATGCAGAAGAAGACGCAGATGGGCGTCTATGGCGGCCCGGACAAGGACCACGCGGTCATCCCGATCACGACCTTCAAGGCGCAGTACGGCCGCGAGCGGGCCAGCGTGCTCGTGGTCGAGACCCACAAACCCGAGGACATGGCGCCGGCGCTCAAGCGCGTCAACCAGATCCTCGGAAAGAAGTACGGCTACGACCCGACCGACGATCGCGCGTTCGGCACCTGGGACATGGTCAAGACCTCGAAACAGATGGGGATGATGACCGTAGGTATCCAGATGTTCCTCGGCATCATCGGCGCGCTCACACTGGTCATCGGCGGGGTCGGCGTCGCGAACATCATGTACGCGGTCGTCAAGGAGCGGACCCGCGAGATCGGCGTCAAGATGGCGCTCGGCGCCAAGGCGCGCTGGATCATCTGGCCGTTCGTCCTCGAGGGGCTGATCTACACCTTCATCGGCGGAGCGGCCGGCATCATGATCGCCACGCTGCTCATCGCCGGCACCACCTGGATTCCGGCCGACAACGACGTCATGAAGTTCCTCGGCAAGCCGACGCTGTCGCCCGCGATCGGCGTCAGCACCGCCGCGATCCTCGGCGTCATCGGACTCCTCGCAGGCTACTTCCCCGCCCGCCGCGCCGCGGCCGTCGATCCCGCCGCCACGCTGCGGTACGAATAGGAGCAGACCATGAACAGCAACGGCACGATCATCCGGATGGACAACATTCGCAAGGTCTACGACACCGGCAAGGTGAAGGTCGAGGCACTCAAGGGGATCGACCTCGACATCTATCCCGGTGAGATGGTCGCGATCGTCGGCCCGTCCGGCTCCGGCAAGTCGACGCTCATGAACCTGATCGGCTGCCTCGACACCCCGAGCGACGGCATCTATCAGCTCGGCGGCGACACGGTCGGCGGCATCACGAAGGACCAGCTCGCGGAGATCCGCAACCGCCGCGTCGGCTTCGTCTTCCAGAACTTCAACCTGCTCGCCCGCACATCGGCCCTGCAGAACGTGCTCATGCCGCTCGAGTACGCCCGCACCAAAACCACCGGCAAACAAAATCTCGCATGGGCCAAGGAGCTTCTCAACCGGCTCGGTC
>JBAQWH010000291.1:0-1681 GCA_049298815.1 Thermoanaerobaculia bacterium
CTCCTGTCGGGCATAGTCGGGCATGGGCGATTAGCTCAGCGGTAGAGCACTCGCTTCACACGCGAGGGGTCACAAGTTCAAACCTTGTATCGCCCACCATTTTCCAAAAATAGTGATATTCAGCCTGTCTGTCCAATACCCACCATCGTCACCCTGAACTTGTTTCAGGGTCCTACTATTTTGACGAGATACAAAGTAAGATGCTGAAATAAATTCAGCATGACGAAGAACGATCGTCGAGGAGCTAGCTCCAAATGTCCCGTTCAGGAAACAATGCGAATTGTCGGCTCGGTTGCACCAGTGGCGGCAACGCCTTTCCCAAGACCGATGAAAATGGCGTCAATAATCTGCGCCAGTTTCTCCTCGTTCAGTTTTGGCGCGGTCATCACCATCATTCGTGGACTGCAGTAGGGCGCAACCATCTGGTTGATCAACGAAACGGTGCTGTCGATCGTCAACGAAGAGAAATAGTCCTCTTCCATCGCTTCGGCGACGATCAGCGAAAGATAATGGTCGCCAAGGTCGACATAGCCGCGGATGACCTCGAAATGCTCGTCGCCTATATCAAGATAGCTTTTGAACAATTCCGGCTCTTGTGCAAAGCTGTCTGCCATCAGACGATAGCGACGCGCAAAAAACTGATACAATTTGTCGCGCACCGGAAAATCTGACCCGGTAACTTCCTCCATGATCGCAACCTTGTCAGCGAACCAGCGCTCCGCACAGGCTTCGTACAAGGCTTCCTTGCTTTCGAAGAAGCGATAGACGTTGGAGGGGGACATGCCCGCTTGGGCTGCGAGGTCAGTGATCGACAAGTCGAAGACTCCGCGCTGGCGGATCATTCCTTCCATGGTTTCCAGCAGCTCATTGCGGCCGGCCTCAATATCGGACTGGGGACGTGGCATTTTACCCTCCTGGTATGCCATCTTGACAGTTTCGTGATATATGAAGCCGATCTTCAGCTTTCAATGGCATCAAAATCGAAAGCAGCCTGTCCCGCAATCGCTTCGTCGTCCCTAACATTCCCTTGGTCGCTTTGAACCATTCCCGACAACGTCAGGCCTAACAAACGTATTCCCTGTGGAACAGGCAAGATAAGGTCGAGCAACTGGTGACCAACAGTCGCAAATTCCTGTTTGTCGGAAAGGATGTGGTCCAGCGTGCGTGACCGGCTTACAATCTTGAAATCGGCATATTTGGCCTTCAGCACAATCGTGCGGCCCTTGGCTTCATACCGCTCGATCCGTTCCCAGACGATCTCGATAATCTCGTCGAGCGCCTCGCGCAGTTCGGCCTCGCTTTCCTTGTCATCAAAGTAAGTGAGTTCACCGCCAAGCGATTTACGGATGCTGTTCGCGTTGACCCGGCGATGGTCGATGCCGCGTGCGGCATTGTATAGGTATCCGCCATAGCTGCCGTAATTCGCGGTCAGCCAAACCTCGTCTTTCGTTGCAAGATCAGCGCCGGTGTCGATGCCAAGCCTGGCCATCTTTTCAGCCGTGCGCGGGCCGACGCCATGAAAACGGCGGACGGGAAGCGTTGCGACAAATTCTGCACCTTGTTCTGGCAGAATCACGCACAGGCCATCGGGCTTGTTCTGATCGCTGGCGAGTTTGGCGATGAACTTGTTGTAGCTAACGCCCGCCGACGCTGTCAGGCCCGTTTCGGCGCGGATCGCTGC
>JBAQWH010000292.1:0-5377 GCA_049298815.1 Thermoanaerobaculia bacterium
ACGTCGGCGAACGCCGTCCCGCCGATCAGCCAGACGTTCGGAAGGACCGCGAAGAGCGCGGCGCCTGCGGCCGACGAATGGAACGGAAATCCGAGCTCGCGCGCAAGAAAGTACGCGGCCGGGAAAAGGAGCATCGCCGACGCCGTCGCAATCGCCTGGAGCGCCTGAAACTCGTGGAGGCCGGCCGCATGGAGCAGCTTTGCCACCGCCACGAAGAGCGGATGTGCCGGTGGACCGGGCACTTCCTGGCCGAGCACGCTCAGCGCCAGAAGCGCCTCGTCTCCATCCCAGAGAGATTTCGCGACGGCGGGCAGCCGGCTGATCGCCAGGACGAGCGCGCAGCCGCCCACGACCATCGCTCGACTGCCGATCCTCTTCACGCGCGCCATAGTGCCATAGAGGTGCGCTGCCGGCGGGCCGGGCACCGCGCACCGAAGGGAGGAACGTCAGCGGCACCGATCTCGCAGAATTTCTGCCGACACATGGCTCCAGCAAAAGGCGTCCGGCGCCGTTGGTATCTCGATCTCCACGGCATCCGTCGCGAGGGATCCAAAGAGCTCGGGTTCACCTACGTGAAGGCCGACGGCGTTGCGATCGACGACGAGAAGACGCTCGCGCGCATCCGCAAGCTGCGGATCCCTCCGGCCTGGACGTCCGTGCGGATCGCCCGCGGCGACAGCGCTCCGCTCCAGGCCGTCGGCCTCGACAAAAAGGGGCGCACCCAGTACCTCTACCACCCGAAGTTCCGCGCACAGCGCGAGGAGGAGAAGTTCCAGCGGGTCGTGGAGTTCGGTGAAGCGCTGCCGAGGCTGCGACGCCAGGTCCGCGCCGACCTGCGACGATCCGAGCTGGACCGCGAGCATGTCGTCGCGGCGATGGTCCGGCTCATCGATCAGGGATTCTTCCGGGTCGGCAACGACAAGAGCGCGGAGCACGAAGCGACGTACGGGCTCAGCACGATTCGCAGCTCGCACGTCGTCGTCGACCGCGACGCCATCCTCTTCGACTACATCGGCAAGTGGCAGAAATCGCAGAAACGCGCGGTCCGGGACCGGGACGTCGCAGCCGTCGTCCGCCAGCTCAAGAACGGAGACGAGGAGCTCTTCAAATTCGTCAGCGGCGCGCGCGCCGTCGACGTCAAGGATCGCCACGTGAACGACTACATCCAGTCGATCATCGGCGAAGGGTTCACCGCCAAGGATTTCCGCACCTGGGCCGGCACGCTTCTCTTCTCGATCTCCCTCGGCATGCTCGGACAGGGAGCCACGAAGACCGAGCGAAAGCAGAAGGTGCGCAAAGCGATCGCGGCGACCGCCGAGCAGCTCGGCAACACTCCGGCGGTCTGCCGCGCCTCCTACATCTGCCCGCGCGTGCTCGACGAGTACATGGAGGGGAAGCCGCTCGAGACGCTGCGCAGGACGCGCAGAGGGAGTCCGGTCGTAAAGTCCGGCCTGTCGCTCGAGGAGCGTGCGCTCCTCAAATTCCTGCGCGAGACGATCGCCGACCGCCGGCGCAAACCGCGCGCGGCGTGAGTTGAAGTGTGAAGAGTGAAGAGTGAAGAGTGAAAGTGACGGGAGGGGAGGCTCGGCGTCACAGCTCACCTCCTCCCCTCACGTGGCGTTCCTCAGCTTCGTTCCAGTTTCACTCTTCACTCTTCACTCTTCACTCTTCGCCGCGCCAGCGGCGCTAGAACGTCTGCCCGATCCAGAAGCTGGTCAGCACTCCTCCGTAGGTGTCCTTGCCGTCGAACCGTTTGGCGAAGTCCCAGTGCAGTTCCATCCCCATGACGTTCACGGCGAAGCCCCAGCCGACCGAGGCCTTGCCATCCTGCAGCACGCCGTCGCGCGCAAACTCGAAGTCCTGTTCGTCGAACCTGGCGGCACCGACGTCGAAGAAGAGATTCCCCCGCACCCCCTGCAACGTCAGAACCGGGGTGATGATCGCGTCGACGAGCGGGAAGCGGAACTCGAAGTTCGCGAAGCCCGCCTTGTTCCCGACCAGGGTCCTGAAGTCGTAGCCGCGCAGCGTGTTGAGTCCCCCGAAGTAGAAGATGTTCGGAGCGTTGCCTTCCGATGCAGCGAGGAAGATGCGTGCTGCGAGCGAAGTGCGGGAAGTGACCTGGTAGTACTGCCGGAAGTCGACGTTGAAGTCGGTGCTGACCGTGCCGCCCTCGTCGAGATCGGGCGCGTACGTCAGGCTCGTTTGATAGCGGCGGCCCGAAACCGGACCGAAGTACTTGTAGACGGTCGTGTCGCCGGTGAACGTGGAGCTGACGACGGGGTAGTTGTCCTTCCGCCGGTCGTAGAAATAGCCCAGCTGTCCGTCTACCTCGGCGAACTGCGGGAACCAGCCGTCGCGCATGATGTAGCCGGCGCCTGCGTCGACTCGGTGGTAGCGGTTGAACGGATAGCTGACCAGCCCCATCGCGCCGGTCTCGCGGTAGACCTGCCGGCGCTCGATGTCGACGAGGGTGCCGCCGTAGTCGAACAGCGGCGAGACGAAGAACGACCGGTTGTCGAAGAGGCGTGCGCCCCAGTTCAGCCGGCGCTGCAGATCGAAGTAGAGGAAGTCGAAGTTCGAGTAGTTCTCGACCGAGTCGAGCGCCGCGACGAAGCGGCGGTTGCCGAGCATGTCGCTCATGAACATGACCGAGCGTGAGAGCACGAGCTGGTCCGAGCTGACTCCGGCGCTGACGTCGATGTCGTCGATGAAGAGACGGAACCCCGCCGTGTCCTCGATCTTCTCCTCGTCGATGAAGAACTCGGACGAGGTCTTGAACGTGGGTCGCGCGTCGGCGGTGATCGGGGCCGAAGGGAGCGTCGTCTTCTCGGCCTTTCTGAGAGGTTTGTCGGTCGTAGTGGTGAAGAGCTTCCAGTCGCCCTTGTAGTACGACGAGAAGACGAGGCGCTCGCGATTGCTCGCTCCCGTGAAGACGGACGGGGTGAAGCAGCCGCCGATCACGTCGGTGTACTGAAGGAGGTCGCCGGTCTCGAGGTCGAGCGAGTAGATGTTGTAGGCCGCGAAGTTGGTCGGGTCGGGCGCCGAGGTGTTTCCCTCGCGCCTCGCCTCGTTCTCGGCATCCTCGAGGATCTTCACCGCCTCGGCGAGGTTGCGTCCCGTCTGCTTGTCCGACGAGAAGAAGATCCTCTTCCCATCAGGGCTGTACGACGGGTCGATGTCGTTCCACTCCCCGCTCGTCAGCTGGTAGCGCTCGCGCGGGTCTGCGAGATTGAGGCGGAAGAGCTTGGCGTGCACTTCGCCCACCGACGAGTAGACCAGCCACTTGCCGTCGGGCGAGAAGACCGGCGCCGCGTCGAAGAAGCCGTCGCTCGTGACGTTCGTGATCTCGCCGCTCTCGAGGTCGTAGAGGAAGATGTCCGACTGGTTCTCCCGGAACGCCGAGAACGCGACGCGCCGGCCGTCCGGAGAGAACGTGGGGCTGAGCTGCTGCTCGAGGGGCATCGCAATCGAGCGGGCGATCTGCCCGGTGATCGGGTCGATCAGCAGGAGGTTCCGGCCTCGCTCCTTCTTGACGAACAGAGCCACGTGGTCGCCGTTCGGGGACCACGCGAGATCGCGGCCCATGACCGGGGCCGTGGTGAACGACTGCACGATCGGGTACTCGTAACGGCTCGTGTAGCCGGCGGTGATGTTCTTCATCATCTTCCGCTCGGGGATGTTGAAGATGACGATGTCGACGTCTTCCTTGTAGGTCGCGACGCCCGCCATGAGATCGCCCGACGGCGACGGCACCGGCGAGATCTCGACGCTGCGGGCGTTGACGCCGAGCCGGAACGGGTCGCCGTACTCCTGCGGCTCCCCCTTCGCGACGAGCGCCGGGAGGTACTGCTTGCGCAGCCAGGTGCGGAAGCGGCTGTCGAACTCGTCAGGGCTCACGTTGAACGCCCGTTTGAGCGCCTTGTCGATCGTGCTCCCGAGCGTGTTGCGGTATTCGTAGAGGAAGTCGCGGAGCCCCTCCCAGCCGTACTGCTCCTGCATGAACTTGAAGACCGAGTGGCCGAACCGGTACGCGAAGTAGCCGCGCGGGTTCTGGGTGATGCGCGGGATCTGGTCGTTGACGACGGCGTCGCGGAGCACCATCCGGTCGCGCGACTCTTCGTCCTGCGCCATGAACGACGCGAGCCCTTCCATCAGCCACTGCGGCGGGTTCGCGGTGACCGTCTTCGTCAGCTTCCCCTGGAAGAGGACCTCGTATTCGAAGATGTGCGTCAGCTCGTGCGTGATGAGCTGCAGCAGCTTGTCGTCCGGCATGTCGACCGGCAGCACCATCCGCTTGCGGACCGGCTCCGCGAACGCACCGACGCCTTCCGGGATGAAGTTGAGCATGACGTTGGTCTGCTCGAACGCCGAATGCGTGTGGTAGAAGATCAGCGGGATCCGCGTCGGAATCTGATAGTTGAACTTCTGCGAAAGGTCGAGGTACGCGGTCTCTGCGCTGTCGACGACCCGCTGCAGGTGGTCGCGCTCCTCTTCGTAGAAGTAGATGTCGAAGTGCGTCGACGGATAGACCTTCCAGTCGAACTTGTCGTAGACGATCTTGTTCTGCCCGTACGGCCAGGCCGCGGGAGCCGCGAAGAGCGAGAGCAGGAACAGCAGCGCGACGAGTCGCTTCACGTTACCTCCGAAACCACGATGCTCTGAGGACGGTCCGTCGAGCGGATCACTTGAACAGGTAGCGGGTCGCCGGGGTCTCCTGCGACACGAAGATGCCGACGAGCTGCGTCTCGAGAGCCCGCAGGTTCTCGAAGAGCCCGAGAATCTCGTCGTAGTTCCGCTGATCGAATTCCTTGAAATCGCGGAAGGCCTCTTCGAGCACCTTCTCTCCGGTGTCGGCATCGAAGACCACGAGGTCGATGTCGAAGACGAAGCCCGTCGTCTCGACGAGCACCTGCCGGTAGAACGTCCGACCGTCCGCCGGCGAGGTGTACTCCTCGGTCTTGTAGCCGGACCGGTCGTTGATGTCGAAGTCGATGATCCCGGTGATGATGAAGTCGGCGCCCGACTTCGTCCCGATCTCCTTCCAGAAGTCGCGATTCGCCTCGAGCGAACGGATATCGTTGCCAGGCAGCCGCGTCTGCGGAGAGTCGACGATCCGGAGCTTCGTCGACTTGGTCAGCTGCTTCCGCATGTAGCGGTTGAACTCCGCCTGGAGATCGACCTTCGCCGCCCGGTCGCTCCGCTTCTCGCCGCCGCTGGCGATGATGAACGGCGCAATCGCGACCTTCTCGTCACCTGTGACGTTCAGCTTCGGCTTGACCGGCAACTTGAGGCGCACTTCCGTGACGCCCGCCGTGAGAACCATGGGGACCAGCAGAGTGACAGCAGCAGCAACCCATTTCATCGCAGACCTCCGGAC
>JBAQWH010000293.1:0-9409 GCA_049298815.1 Thermoanaerobaculia bacterium
AGCCCGAGGCCGCGGCGGGCGACGTCCGAGTCGGGAACGACTCCCGTGCCGCGGTCCCGCACTTCGAGATGAACACGCGTCCCGGCACCGATCGCCGCCAGCTCGAGCCGTGCCCCAGGCTGCGATGCGCGGTGGGCGTTCTCGACGAGGTTCACGAGGATTTCGAGTGCGAGCGAAGGATCGACGTGCGCATCGGGGCAGTCGCTCGCGACCGAGATGACGACGGTGCGCGAAGTGAAGATTCCGGGGAGGCTCTCGCGGACCGCGCGGAAGAGATCGGCCGGCGGAGTCGGCTCCGGATGGGGCGTGAACCGGCCGGACTCGAGCCGCGCGATCGTCAACAGGCTGTCGATCCGGCGGTGCAACCGTTCGGTCTCGTCGCCGATCGCGCGCGCCGTCTCGATGAGCTCCGGCGAGGAGGCCGCACGGCGCTCGAGCGCAGCCGTGTGGATCCTGATCGCGGTCAGCGGCGTGGTGAGGTCGTGCGAGACCGCCCGCAACAGCGAGGTCTTGAAGGCGTCGCTCTGACGCAGCAGATCGAGGTGCGCGTTCGCTTCCCCCTCCAGACGGAGCCTTTCGGCCTCGGCCGCCTGCCCCCGCGATGCGAGCACCAGCCGGGTCACGACGAGCGCCGCGAGGAGGAACGCCGCCATCGCCGTCCAGTTGCGTGGGTCCTCGATGTGGAAGGTGTGGAGCGGCGGGAGGAAGAAGTAGTTGTAGAAGGCGGTCGCGAGCAGCGACGCGGTGAGTCCGCCCTCGAGTCCGGCCCAGATCGAGAGGAAGACCACGCCGAGCAGATAGATGAACGCCATCGTCGTCGGGTTGACGCGCGCAACCAGGCCGACGGCCGTGAGCGCCACGATCACGCCCCCGATCGACAGCCAGCGGACTCCGGCATTCACCCGGGAAGGATAGCCGGAGTCCGAGGCGGGGCAGCGGTTCCCGGGTCCCTCGGCTTCCGAATAAAGAGTTCCTAAAGATCCGGCCGCCGCCGCTGCGTCGTTGCTAACGTCGCAGCTGCCCATGGAGACGCAACACCCCTCAGGCCGCCGGTATCAACTCACCCTCTCGCTCGGAGCCCTCGGCGTCGTTTACGGCGACATCGGCACGAGTCCCCTGTACGCGCTGAAGGAATGCTTCATGCCGCACCACGGGTACCAGATCGCCGTGACTCCCGACAACGTGCTCGGCGTCCTCTCGCTCATCGCGTGGTCGCTCGTGCTCGTCATCTCGGTCAAGTACCTCGTCTTCGTGCTGCGCGCGGACAACCGCGGCGAGGGGGGGATCCTCGCGCTGATGTCGCTGGTGAAGCCGCGCGAGGCGGGGCGCCGCGGCGTCCGCCGCACGATGCTGATCTCGCTCGGACTCTTCGGCTCGGCCCTGCTCTACGGCGACGGGATGATCACGCCGGCGATCACGATGCTGAGCGCCTTCGAAGGGGTGGGAGTTGCGACGCCGGTGATCGAGCACTGGGTCATCCCTCTGACCGTCGTCGCGCTCATCGCTCTCTTCAGCGTTCAGAAGTTCGGGACCGCGCGGGTGGGAACCCTCTTCGGCCCGCTGATGCTGATCTGGTTTGCGGTGCTTGCGGCCCTCGGCATCTGGAACCTGGCGCGCGCACCGGAAGTGCTTCTCGCGGCCAACCCGATGTGGGCTGCCTCGTTCCTCTTCGCCCACCCCCTTGCCGGGTACCTCGTCCTCGGTGCGGTCTTCCTCGCGGTGACGGGAGGCGAGGCTCTGTATGCGGACATGGGGCACTTCGGACCCAGGCCGATCCGCTTCGCCTGGTTCACCGTCGTCTTTCCCGCATTGCTGCTCAACTACTTCGGACAGGGAGCGCTGCTGTTGCACGATCCCTCCGCCGCCAGGGACCCGTTCTTCCTGACGGCGCCGCAGTGGGCGGTCTGGCCGCTCGTCGTGCTCGCGACCCTCGCGGCAGCGGTTGCCTCGCAGGCGGTGATCTCGGGTGCCTACTCCCTGACGCGCCAGGCGGCGCAGCTCGCGTACCTCCCGCGGATCCGGGTCCGGCACACGTCGGCGCATCAGATGGGGCAGATCTACATCCCGTCGGTGAACTGGATTCTGATGGTCTGTGCGATCGGGCTCGTGATCGGGTTCGGTGCGTCGACCGCGCTCGCAGGGGCGTACGGCGTCGCGGTGACGGCGACGATGGGGATCACGACGATGCTCTTCGCGGTCGTGGCGCGCGAGCGGTGGGGATGGAGCCGCGGCGCCGTCCTCGCCTTCGCGATCCCGTTCCTCGTGATCGACCTCGCATTCTTCGGCGCCAACGTGATCAAGATCGCGGACGGAGGCTGGTTCCCGATCGTGGTCGGCCTCGTCGTCTTCGCGATGATGACGACCTGGTTCAAGGGACGGAGGATCCTCGTCGAGCAGCTCGAGAAGAGCGCGATGAGCACCGAGGACTTCATCGCGCAGCTGGCGACGAAGAAGATCGGGCGCGTGCGTGGGACGGCCGTCTTCATGACGCGGCATCAGGAAGGGATACCGACCGCGCTGCTGCACAACATCAAGCACAACAAGGTCGTGCACGACCGGGTCGTGCTGCTGAGCGTGAACGCCGAGGAGATCCCGCACCTGGACGACGCGGAACGGATCGAGTGGGCGGAGCTGGGAGAGGGAGTCTGGCGCCTCACCGCCCACTTCGGATTCATGGAAGACCCCGACCTTCCGGAGCTTCTCGCGAAGGTCAAGGGGCCGGTATCGTTCAATTCGATGGCGACGAGCTACTTCCTCGGCCGGCAGACTCTGATCCCGACGCGCCATTCGGGCATGGCCCTCTGGCGCGAGCACCTCTTCACCTGGATGTCGCGCAACGCCGCCGGCGCGTCGACCTTCTTCAACCTGCCGCCGAACCAGGTGATCGAGCTCGGCGCGCAGGTGAGGCTCTGAAGCGGACCTCTGAAGTGTGAGGCCGCGGCCCGTCCGCCCTGTACTACTGAGGACAAGAACCTCGGGCGAAAATTTGAGTGTCGTCCTGAGAGGCTGTGCAGAAAACGCCGTGGTAGGTCACCACAGAGGCACAGAGAGCACAGAGGCACACAGAGGTGGCGGCGTGCGGTTCTCTCTCTGTGAATCTCTGTGCTCTCTGTGCCTCTGTGGTGGCAGTCGGGTTTGGTGCACAGCCTCTGAGCCGGCGGGGCGACCCTTCGACTCGCGCTGAGCGAGCGGAGCGACTCGAAGGGGCATCGGCGGCTCAGGATGACACTGAATCGCGAGTCAGAGGACTTCGGTTGGGGCGGAGCTGCGCGGTGCAACCAACTTCACTGCGTCGCGTAATCGCTGCTACTCGATGCTCACGATCTCCAACCTCTCCAAGACCTACCCGAACGGAGTCCGCGCCCTCGACGATGTGAGCCTGGAGGTCGGGCGTGGTCTCTTCGGTCTCCTCGGGCCGAACGGCGCCGGCAAGTCGACGCTGATGCGGACGATCGCCACGCTGCAGGAGCCCGACGCGGGGTCGATCGTCTTCGACGGAGCCGATGTCGTCGCCGATCCGGCGTCGCTGCGGCGGCGCCTGGGATACCTGCCTCAGGACTTCGGCGTCTATCCGCGGATTCCGGCCGTCGACCTGCTCGATCACCTCGCGGTTCTCAAAGGCGTCCGCGACGGGGCGCGCCGCAAGGAGCAGGTCGAGTCGCTGCTCCAACTCACGAACCTGTACGCCGTCCGCAAGCAGGCGGTCGGCACGTTCTCGGGAGGCATGCGGCAGCGCTTCGGGATCGCGCAGGCGCTGCTCGGTGACCCGGCGCTCGTGATCGTCGACGAGCCGACGGCGGGGCTCGATCCGGAGGAGCGGAACCGCTTCCACGACCTCCTCAGCGAGATCGGGGAAAACGTCGTCGTGATTCTCTCGACGCACATCGTCGACGACGTTCGCGACCTCTGCTCGCAGATGGCCGTGCTCGCGGCGGGGCGGCTGCTGCTCCAGGGAAGACCGGAAGAACTGATCGGGCGACTGCAGGGGCGGGTCTGGCGGAAGACGGTCCGGAAGGACGAGGTCGCGGGTCTGCGCGCCTCGCACGCCGTCCTGTCGACGCGCCTCTTCGGAGGCCGGACGCGAATCCACATCCTCGCGGACGCTCCTCCTGGCGAAGGGTTCACGCCGGTCGACGCCGATCTCGAAGACGTCTACTTCGCGGCGCTCGCATGCTGAGCTCGATCCTGCGGTTCGAGTGGCGGTACCACACGCGCCAGGTGTCGTTCGTCGCCGCGGTGATGCTCTTCTTCGCAGCGGGGCTCGTCCTGGCGGCGACCGGGTTTGGCCCGGACAACGTGAACGTCAACTCGCCCTACTCGATCGCGGAGTCGGCCGGGCTGATCTCGCTTCTCGCGGTCTTCGTCGCCGCGGCGTTCTGTGCGAACGCGGTCGTGCGCGATCGCGAGGTGCGGATGGAGGAGATCGTCTTCACGACGTCGGTCGAGAAGCTCCCGTTTCTCCTCGGCCGCTTCGGTGGATCGTTCTTCGCGGCGTTCACCGCTTACAGCGCGTCGGCGCTCGGGCTGCTGGTCGGCCGGCTCCTGCCGTGGCACGATCCCGACCGGCTCGGTGCGATCGCGCCGCTCGACTACCTGCACGCGCTCGCCGTCATCGGGTTGCCGAACGTCCTCTTCGCGGCGGTCGTGCTCTTCGCAGTCGCGACGACGACCCGCAGCGTGCTCGCGAGCTACGCCGCATCCGTCTTCCTCTACGTCCTCTACTTCGTTGCGTCGGCAATGACGAATTCACCGCTGATGGCTGCGTCGGCTCCCGGGGCGGCCGGTGACGCGACGCTCGCGGCGCTCCTCGATCCGTTCGGCCTCTCGGCGTTCTTCGAGCAGACGCAGTACTGGACGCCGGCGGAGAGGAACGTGCGCACGGTCGCGCTGTCGGGCAACTTCCTCCTGAACCGCCTCGTCTGGATCGCGGCGTCGTTCGCCGGCTTCGCAGCCGTCTTCCGCCTCTTTTCGTTCCGGGCCGCCAGCAGTCCGGGGAAGCGCCGTCCCGCGGAGGAGGAATCCGTGGCACCGCCGGCGACGTACGTTCGGGCCGGCGTCTCCGGAAACTTTCTCCAGGCGCTCCTCTCGGCGTCGGGGATGGAAGTGCGTGCGGCGCTGCGGAACCTCCCGTTCGCTGCGCTGACGCTGTTGTGGGGGGCGCTCGCGGCCTCGGAGATCCTTGCGGAAGTCGTGGGCGGCGAGCTCGGGTCGTCGTTCCATCCGACGACGGCGCTCATCGCCGCGACGATCCGGCAGCCGCTCAGCCTGATCGGCATGGTGATGGTGATCTACCACGGTGCCGAGATCGTCTGGCGCGACCGTACGCTGCGGTTCGATGGGATCCTGAACGCGACGCCGGCCTCGAGCGCGGTGTTCGTCCTGTCGAAGTGGCTCGCCCTTTCGTCGCTCGTGCTCGTGCTCACGGCGGTCGCATTCCTCGTCGGAGCAGGCGTGCAGCTCGCGTATGGCTTCCCGCCCGAGCCGGGGCTCGTGCTGGCATTCGGCGCGGTCAACGCGCTGCCGCTCATCCTCTTCGCTGCCGTGTCGGTTCTCGTACAGACGCTGAGCCGACAGAAATACCTCGGGATGATGCTCGTCCTCGTCGCAGCGGTCCTCGCGCAGCGGGGCGACGTGGTCGGGCTCGAGCATCCTCTGCTGCGAGTGGTCACCTTGCCGCGGATGGAGTGGTCGGCGTTCAACGGGTTCGGAGACTACGCGACCCCCTGGTTCTGGCTCGCGCTGTACTGGAGTGCGTTCGCCGGCCTGGCGCTCGTGGTTGCGGTCGCCGCCTGGCGCCGCGAGCAGCCGAGGCTCAGGCTTCTGCCGGCCGTCGCGCTGTCGGTCGCTTTGCTCGCGAGCGGTGCGTTCGTCTTCTTCAATACGAACGTCCTCAACGCGTGGGAGACCGCGGACGACGTGCTCGACTGGAAGGCCCGGTACGAGAAAAAGTACGCGCGGTATTCCGGTCTGCCGAGCCCCCGCATCCGAGAGGTGAGCGCAGCGATCGATCTGGAGCCGGAGGCTCGCCGCTACCGCGTCCGCGGCGAGTACCTTCTCGTGAACGAGAGCGGACGACCGATCGAAGTGCTCCTGGTGGCTGTCCGGCGCGAGGCCTCCTCCGCCTCCATTGCGATCGACTCGGGAGCAGTGACGCTCGACGAGGAGTTCAACCAGCACCTGATCCGACTCCGTCCGCCGCTCGCGCCGCGCTCGAGCGCCAGACTCCGGTTCGACGTGACGTATGACCGCGCGGGATTCGTTGCGTCGGGGCCGGACAACACCGTGGTCGCGAACGGCTCCTACATCATGAGCTTCCGATCGCTGCCGACGGTTGGCTATCGAAGGAGCTACGAGATCGAGGATCCGCGGGAGCGGAAGCGGCGGGGACTTCCGGGCCAGGAGCAGCGCGAAGCGACGGCCGAGATCGCGACCGGCGACTGGGCCCGCTTCGACGTCACGGTCTCGACGGCTCCCGACCAGGTCGTCGTCGCTCCGGGCCGGCTGCTGCGCGAGTGGTTGCAGAACGGCCGCAGGTTCTTCCACTTCCGTTCCGACACCCCGATCCCGAACCAGTTCGCGATCGCGTCGGCGCGCTACGCAATCGCCCGCTCGGTCGATCGCGGAGTGTCGATCGAGGTCTATCACCACCCGGAACATGGGGTGAACGTTCCTCTGATCATGCGCGCTGCGACGCATTCTCTGCGACTGTTCAGCGAGCAGTTCGGCCCGTACCCCCATCGCCATCTCCGGGTCGCGGAGGTGCCGCTGGTCTGGGACTTCGGCGGCTTCGCGCAGCCGGGAGTGATCATCCTGCACGAGCAGCGAGGGTTCCTGATCGACCGTCGCGGAGCGGAGCGTTTCGACCTCCTGTACCGGCGGGTCGCCCACGAGATCGCGCACCAGTGGTGGGGCCATCAGCTGGTCGCGGCAGACGCTCCCGGCGCGACGATGCTCACGGAGTCGCTGACGAAATACTCCGAGCTGCTGGCGCTCGAAGAGGCGCACGGTGCGCGTCAGGTGGTTCGCTCACTCGAAGCCGAGCACGACCTCTATCTGTCGGGGCGGACGGGTGAGACTGGAGTGGAGCCGCCGCTCGCTCAGGCGGGCGATCAGGCCTATCTCTACTACCGCAAAGGCGCGATCGTCATGAACGCGTTGAGCGACCTCCTCGGAGAACGCGCGTTGAACGAAGCGCTGCGGACGCTGCTCCGCGACGAAGGAGGGCCGGAGGGGAGAGCCACGACCGCACATCTTCTTGCGAATCTCCACGCCGTGGCGACTCCCACCCAGCGCCTGCTCATCGACGAGTGGATGAGCCAGGTCGTCCTCTACGACCTCGAGGCCCTCGAGGCAGAAGCGCAGCGCCTCGCAGACGGGAGGTGGGAAGTGACGCTGCAGATCGATGCGTCGAAGTCCGGCGGACGTCCGCTCGACGAGGCGATCCGAGTGGTGGTCTACGGGGAGGACGGCGTCACGGCGATCCACGACGCCAGACATCCGCTGCGGCAGGGGAGGAACGCGCTGATGGTGCGCGTGAACAGCGTTCCAACCGCCTTCGCGATCGACCCGTCCATCACCCGGATCGAAACGAACAGGCTCGACAACAGGAAGGCCGTCACGCTTCGCACGGGGAACGCCACGGTCCGAACGCGTTGACCACGACTTCGATCAAAATGATAGACAGTCGGTCGCTTTGAGAGGCGTTGGCATTCGACCGGTCTCGTAACTCATTGGCAGAATTGACGATGCCGTCCTGGCGAAGTGGAGTCCCGTTTGCAATTTCGACGGCTGCCATGAAGAAGAAAACCTCCTCGATCTACATCACGCGGTACGACAAGGCTCGTCTGATGAACGTGCTGCGGAGTCTGGATGCAGCGCATGAGGACCGGGAAGACCTCGAGGATCTCGTGCAGGAGATCGAGCGGGGCACCGAGGTCGAGTCGACCGAGGTCGCGCCGAATGTGGTCACGATGAACTCCGCGGTGCGGGTGACCGACGTCGACGCGGCGACCACGTCGCTCTACACGATCGTCTTCCCGCCCGATGCGGACTTCGAGAAGGGTCGGATCTCGATCCTCTCCCCACTCGGAACTGCGCTTCTCGGATACAAGGCCGGCGACGTGGTCACCTGGCATGTGCCGCGCGGCACTCGCCGCCTGCGGATCGACGAGATCGTCTACCAGCCCGAAGCCGCGGGCGATTTTCATCTTTAGAGACAAATCGCCGAGAATGTGAGGCCAGGATGCGTGTGCTCGACGTGCTGAGGCCGCCGCTGGTGGCGATCGACGTCGGAACTGCGACGACGCGGATTCGGTTCGACGGAGGGGTCGTCCACGAGAGCCCCTCGATCGTGACCGAACAGGTCGACGGCGAGCCGGTCGGCAGACCGACGATGCGGTCGGGCGTCGTCGCCGACATCGCAGGGGTCGCCAGTGTTCTCGGCGGACTTCTCGACGGACGCCGTCGCCTCTGGCAGCGGCGTCCGGGCGGGGTCGTCTGCGCGCCGACCGACGTGACCGACGACGAGCGCGACGCTCTGATCGAGGCGGTCTCGGAAGCCGGTGCGTCGGTGGTGGCCGTCGTCCCCGAGCCGCTCGCTGCGATCGTCTCGTCGGTGAGCGACAGGTCGTGCCGCTGCAGCTCGACCCAGTCGCGGACCGCTCAACGCCGTGATCCGCGGCGCCAGCGAGATGCTGAGGAACCGGTCGCTGCTCGAGGGCTCCGGGCGTCTGGAGAGCGCCTTCGCGGGACGATGACGACGCGCAGGCGTCCCGGCGACATGGACGGAGGCAGGCAATTCTGAGCCTCTCGCCGGCTCCCGAGCCGGTCTGATGTGTCACCATCCGGCATGACCACGCGCATGCGCGGCGGTCGGTCCGGATCCCTAAACTCCTGCCACCTTCTGCTGCCGCTGGGTCGTCAGTCGGCCCTCGGCCAGGGGTGACGGCCACGGTCCTTGAAGGGTCAGGTTCCCTCGCGCGGGTGCGCGATCGCAGCGAAACGCCCGAGATCAGGGCATTCGAGGGGTGGCAATCGATGTCGTTGTCGCGTTGGGCGGCGCGCCTGTCCGTCATACAGAAGACCGCTGTCGTGGTCGCGGTGGCCGTCTGCGCGATCGCGGCTGCGCTGGCCATCGCTCTGGGGATCCAGTCGGACGCCGCGGCGGCAGCCGACCAGCGGACCCGCATGCAGGATCAGCTCCTCGCCCATACCTCCGCGCAGCATTTCGGCGCGATGCTCGACCGTCGGCATCATCACCTCGAGATCGTCGCAACCGAGTTCCACTGGTTGCCCAGGCTCGGCCGGGAGGCGATCCTCCAGCGCTTCCTGGGGCTGGAACCTGGATCGACCGCCATGCTCATCAGCCCCGCCGGCAGGGTCATGGCCGCCACCGATCCCGGCCTCGTGG
>JBAQWH010000294.1:0-2516 GCA_049298815.1 Thermoanaerobaculia bacterium
GTGCAACGCAGGGAGCGGCGGCGGCCGGCAGGGGCAGGAGCGCGATCAGAACGCCGACGAGAACGACCGGGGCAACGCGCACGACGCTGTTCCACATGGGAACGCTCCTCGGAAGGCTGGACCGGCACCACACCGCAGCGGAGGGGTACCGTTCCAGCCATCGATGGCCGAAACATGCGACACGGCAGCGCGGCAACGCCCCGCGCTCCAGACACGACTATGGGATTTGGCTGGGATTGTACGCCCGCGAAGACAGATCTGGCACAAATGCAGTGCGCCTTGTCACCCTATCGTGTGAGATGCCAGGAGACAGTGCCCGGGCGCCTCGACGGCGCTCCGGCGGCCGCGTGGGCAGTCCGCCGCTACACGGTCGGCCGGACGTAGATCTCGCGGCCGATCTCGTCCTCGACGGCGATCGAGGTCTGGCCGCAGGCGAGGACGACGCTCGGCTTCCGCTCGACCAGACGCACCTGCGAGCCGGGCACCACGCCGAAGGCGGCCAGGCGATTGAGCCGCGACACCGACCTCGGCGCGATGAAGACCACCGAGCCGCTCCCGCCGATCGGCAGGTCGATCAGCCGCGTGATCAACGGGTCGACCTTCTTCGAGTAGACCTTGCAGCAGCTCCCCGGTGGGATCGGGTGGCCGTGCGGACAGCTCGGCGGGTGGCCGAGGAACGTGCAGACCCGGTCGACGACCCGCTCGGCCAGGATGTGCTCGAACTCGCACGCGCTCTGCTCGGCATCGTCCTGCTCGACCTCGAGCACCTGCGTGAAGAGGATCTCGGCGAGCCGGTGCCTCCGGATGATCCCCCGCGCCTTCTCCTCCCCCGCCGGCGTCAGCTCGATCGCCGCACCAACGGTGACCAGGCCGTCCTTTTCCATCTGATACAGGGCGGCGTCGACGTCGCCGGACATCTTCAGGTCGGCGGCCGTGGTGACCGGGCCGCGGTCGTTCTCGTCGGCGTACCAGAGGCGCTCGAGCACCTCATCGATGAGCGGATGAATCATGAGACCTCCTGGACAACAGCCGGCGGAAGAACCCCGAGATCGAGCCGTCCTGCACGAATTCGTACTGGCAGCGCGGACACTTGACCATCGCGCAGCCCTTCGACATCGGACACGAACCGTGACACATGGTGCCCTGAAAATCGAGGCTGCAGAGGGGGCATTCGAAGAGTTGCTCGTCCATCAGAACGACGCTCCGACCGCGCGAAGGATCGAGTTGAGTGCGACGCCGATTCCGAACGAGTAGACGAGGATGAAGGTGGCGATGATCATTCCGGTCTTGGCGCCGCGCTCCTTGAGGATGACGAGGAAGTTCGCGATGCACGGGATGAAGAGCGTCATCGTCGTGAGCGCGACGACGGTCTGGATGCCGTCGAGATTGCCTGCCTTCTGCATCGCGAAGAGTCCCGCGGCGCCGTAGTCCCGGCGCAGGAAGCCGATCACGAACGCGTTCGCCGCTTCCGCCGGCAGGCCGAGGCCGCCGACGATCACCGGCGCGAGCCCGTTCTGCAGCTTCGTGAGCAGGTTCGTCGCGTCGAGGATGAAGAGCAGCAGCGTGCCGATGATGAAGAGCGGGACCGCTTCCTTGAGGTACCACTCGGTGCGGGCGAGCACCTTGATCGCGATGTTCGAGAACTTCGGGACGCGGACCGGCGGGATCTCGAGGATGAAGTCGCCGGCCTGCCCGGGAACGAGCTTCGACGCGAGGAAGCCGACGAGGAAAATCGTCGCGCCCGTGACGCCGAGCCAGATGAGCGTGGCCGGCAGAGCCAGCGGGCCGAGGAGCGCCATGATCACGCCGAGCTGCGCCGAGCATGGGACGCCGAGCGCCAGAAGGAGCGTCACGATGACCGCCTCCTTCTTCGTCTCGAGGATGCGCGTGGTGAGCGTCGCCATGGTGTCGCAGCCGAGGCCGAGGACCATCGGGAGGACCGCCTTGCCGTTCAGCCCCATCTTGCGGAAGACCCGGTTGAGCATCACTGCCAGGCGCGGCAGGTAGCCGGAGTCCTCGAGCGCCCCGAAGAAGAGGAAGAAGGTGATGACGACCGGCAGGACGATCGCGATCGCGTACGTGAGCGCCATCGTGATGACGCCGAACGGTCCGACGAAGAGGTCGTGGCCGACCTTCGCCACCTGCTGGATGCCGGTCAGGGTGCCGACCGAGCCGTAAGCCGGCGTGAGGACCCCTTCCTCGATGCCATGGACGTGCGGGAAGGGAGCGAGGAGGTCCGCGAGGCGGATGGCCCAGACGTTCACGTGCTCGGTGAAGATCTTCGTCTCGACGAAATCGACCAGCGTCCCGGCGCCGAAGTTCCCGACGAAGAGCCAGGCGAGATAGAGGACGGCGAAGAGGAACGGCACACCCCAGACGGGGTGCATCGAGTAGCGGCCAAGCCAGTCGCGGATCGAGTTGCCCCGCATCTCCTCGCGGTTGTTGGTGGCGCCGAGGATGCGGTCGACCGCGGCGACGCGGGCATTCGCGATCGCGACGCTGAGCGGCTGCGCCAC
>JBAQWH010000295.1:0-3610 GCA_049298815.1 Thermoanaerobaculia bacterium
GGCGCCTGCGGGCGCCGCACTCCAAACTAGGCCTCGGCCTCGGTCAGCGCTGCCGCCGGCTTCCGCGACCGTCGCTTGAACCACTCCTGGACGTCGTCGAAGAGCGAGTAGAGCACCGGCGTCGCGAGCAGCGTCAGGACGAGCACGAGGGTCTGGCCGCCGATGATGGTCGCGCCGATCGCGCGGTTGGTCGCCGCGCCTGCGCCGGTGGAGACGACGAGCGGGATCATGCCGGCGACGAACGCGATGGTCGTCATGAGGATCGGCCTGAGACGGTCGCGGTTGGCCTCGAGGATCGCCTCGTAGCGGGCCATGCCGAGGCCGCGCAGCTGGTTCGTGTGGTCGACCTGCAGGATCGCGTTCTTCTTGACGATGCCGAAGAGGACGACGATTCCGAGCGACGAGAAGATGTTGACCGACTCGTTGAGCAGCACGAGCGACAGGAGCGCGAACGGCACCGTCATCGGCAGCGACAGCAGGATCGTGATCGGGTGGACCCAGCTCTCGAACTGCGCCGCGAGGATGAGGTACATGAAGACGATCGAGAGGACGAACGCGAGCATGAAGTTGATGCCGGCCTTCTCCTGCTCCTGCGAACGGCCGGTGAAGCCGTACGAGTAGGTCTTCGGCATCTTCAGCTCTTCGGCCTTCTTGCGCAGGAGCTCCATGACGGTCTGCGACGAATAGCCGGGCTGCATGTTCGCGAGGACCATGACCATGCGGCGACGGTTGAGGCGGTTGATGACGGACGGGCCGCTTCCCTCTTCGAGGGTGACGAGGTCGGCGAGCTTGACGTTCGCCCCCTTGGCCGACGGCACCTCGATCTGCGAGATGCCTGCGATGTCACGGCGGCCGCCTTCGGTTGCGCGGACGTGGACTTCGTACTCCTCGCCGCCCTCGAAGTAGCTCGTCGCCTTCTGGCCGCCGACGAGCACGTTGAGCGTGGCCGCGAGGTCCTGGACGCGCACGCCGAGGTCGGTCGATTTGTCGCGGTCGATCCGGACGGCGAGCTCGGGCTTGCCGACGATGAAGTTCGTGTCGACGTCGGTCGTGCCGAGCTTCGGATCACGGATGGCCGCGGTGAGCTGTTGCGCGTATTTGTCGAGCTCTCCGAGGTCGGGGCCGCCGATCCAGAACATGACCTCGGCGTCGGTGCCGCCGCCGAACTCGTTGACCGGCGCGACCGAAGTGCGGAGGTTGAGCCGCTGATACAACGGGAGCACTTCCTGGCGGACGCGCTCCATGATCGTGTACTGGTCATCGCGCTTGGCGGCATCGCCGAGCTTGACGTAGACGGTGGCGAGGTTGAGGGTCTGCTGCGGGTCGTCACCGATCGTGACGACGGTGGTCGTCACCCCCTCGAGCTTGCGGGCCCGCGACGCGATCGACTCGGCGATCGTCTGCGTCGACGCGACGCTCGCCCCCTCCGGTGCCCGGACCGTGATCGAGAACTGCCCCTCGTCGTCGTACGGCAGGAAGTTCTTGTCGACGACCATGAAGAGCGGAACGGTCGAGAACAGCACGACGAACATCAGAGCGATGATGACCCAGCGGTGCGCCATCGACCATTCGAGCGCACGCATGTAGAGGCGCTCGACGGACGCGTAAATGCCCTTGTGCCGCGTCCCCTGCCCTTCTTCGTGATGAAGGTCGTCCTCGCGGAGATAGCGGGAGGCCATCATCGGCGTGAGGGTGAACGAGACGAGTAGCGACACCGCGATGGCAAACGCCATCGTCACGCCGAACGAGTACATGAACCGTCCGACGATGCCGGCCATGAACGCGACCGGGAGGAAGACGACGATCAGCGACATCGAGGTCGCCATGACCGCGAGGCCGACCTCTTTCGTACCGGCGACCGCGGCCTGCATCGGGTTCATCTTCTTCTCTTCCATGTGGCGGAAGATGTTCTCGAGGACGACGACGGCGTCGTCGATGACGATGCCGACCGCGAGCGTCAGCGCGAGGAGCGTGATGACGTTCAGCGTGAAGCCCATGTACTGCATCGCGGCGAAGGTCGCGATGAGCGAGCTCGGGATCGCGACCGCCGCGATGAGGGTCGGCCGCGACTTCTTCGCGAAGTAGACGACCATCCCGGCGCCGATGACCATCGCCAGAGGGACCGCGATCGCGCGCGGCAGCGGGATCGAATGACCCCAGAGCAGCGAGTAGAAGATCAGCGTCGACGCGAGCATGGCGATGACGTGCCAGAACCTCGGCGAGGAGAGGAAGAGCCAGACGACGAGGGCCGCGAAGAGCGACCCGAGGATCATGTGCTCCTTCACCGCGCCGACGGCTGCGAGAACGAACTCCGACTGGTCGCGGAGGACGTCGAGCTTGTAACCCGCGGGCAGGGTCTGCCGCACTTCTTCGACGCGGGCCTTGATCCCTTCGACGACCTCGATCGCGTTGGTGCCCGACTGCTTGCGGATGATCAGCACGACGGCCGACTTCCCGCCGACGGTCGCCGCCGACTCGACGTCGGACATGCTGTCCTCGATTCGCGCGACGTCGCGGATGCGGATCGGTGTGCCGTTGACCGTCGCCACCGGGATGTCGCCGAACTGCTCGGGCGAGCTGACGCGGCCGTAGGTGCGCAGCGTCAGGTCGCGCGCACCCTGCTCGACCTTGCCGCCTGGAATCTGGATGTTCTGCGCCTGGAGCGCCGCGACGACGTGCGCGGCCGTGAGGCCCTGCGCGGTCAGGCGCGTGTTGTCGACCACGACGTTCAGCTGCCGCGGACGCGCGCCGACGACGAGCACCTGCCCGACGCCGTAGACGGTCTCGATCCGGCGGCGGAGGTTCTTGTCGACGTACTCGGAGATGTCGCGCTGCGAGCCGGGACCGGAGACCGCCATCGTCACGACCGGGATCGCGCCCGGGTCGAAGGTCTGGACGATCGGCGATTCGGCGTCGCGCGGGAGGTCGCCCACGATGGTCGCGACCTTGTCGCGGACCTCCTGTGCGGCGACGTCCCGGTCCTTCTCGAGGTTGAACGCGACCATGACGACCGAGACGTTCTCGGACGAGAACGACGTCAGCTCGTCGATGCCACTGATCGTGTTGACCGACTCCTCGACCTTGTCGGTGATCTCGGTCTCGATCTCTTCCGGCGCGGCGCCGGGGAGCACCGTCGTCACGATGATGAACGGGAACTCGACGTTTGGAAAACGGTCGACCCCGAGCTTGAAGTAGGAGAAGCCACCGACGACGACGAGCGCCAGGATGATGACGGTCGCGAAGACCGGTCTGCGTACGCAGATTTCAGCAAGTTTTTGCATGCTTGTGTTTCCGTCTGGTCGTTACTGACCACTGACCACTGACCACTGGCCACCGACCACTCGTCTCTCAGTCCAGCTTCACTTCCACCTTGGCGAACAGGCCCGGGCGAAGGCGGCCGTCGCGGTTCGGGAACTCGGCCTCGGCGAACATCGTCCGGGTCTGCGGGTCGATGACGCCGCCGACGGTCTTGACGGCGCCCGTGAAGGTCTCGTTGGCGTACGGCTCGACGCGCGCGATCACGCGGTCGCCGGCGTTGATGCGGGCGAGGTAGCGCTCAGGCACTGCGAACCGGAGCTTGAGCGGCGAGATCTGCACGACGACGAAGGTG